>MGJZ01000022.1:5675-27064 GCA_001794525.1 Candidatus Yanofskybacteria bacterium RIFCSPHIGHO2_02_FULL_50_12
TATTCTAACCCAGAAAGGAAAATTTGTAAATCCTCAGGCAAATCGCACTCTAAAACCAGGGATTTTCGGCCGGGTGTCTCTAGTTCGATTTTATACGCATGAAGAAACAGGCGGTGTAGCCCGGGCGGGCTCTGCCAACCCCTGGGCGCATATACGTGGTCGCCGACGATGGGGCAGCCGATCGATTTCAGGTGGACTCGAATTTGGTGGGTCCGGCCTGTCTTTGGAGATACGTCCAGGAACGTATATTTAGAAAATTTCTTAGCGGTTCGATATTCGGTTATCGCTTCTTTGCCGTCAACTAGTTTCTTGCCTTCCAACTGCGTGGTTCGCTTCATGCCAATCCGGCCGAGAGGAGAGTCGATAACGCCGACGGGATCTTTGGGAGTCCCGTATACCAGCGCGTAATAGTGCTTTCGGATGGACCGGGATTGAAATTGATTTTTAAGATAATCAAACGCCTCCTGATTTTTGGCGATGACGATTAGTCCCGATGTTTCTTTATCGAGCCGATGAACGATGCCCCAGCGGGGTAAAGGCGTGCCGGAAGCGATAAATGGCTCGCCGACATCTTTGAGCTCCGGATAACTAGCCGCAACCCAGTCGGTGAGGGCGGGCTGGGTGTCAGTTGAGTTTTTGTGGTGGACGATGAGGCCGTAAGGTTTATTAATGGCCAATAAGTTTGTGTCCTCGTATACGATTACGATATCAGGCATTAAAAATAGGTTAGTTGTATTGGGTCGCAACTTTTTCGGTAATTGCTTCAATCCAAGCTAGCATTTTCAAGAATAGATCGGTAGATGGGATTTGAATGGAGAAAGTTCCGTAGGGGAGCGTGTCCCGGGTATTTTTACTAGATTTACTGATGACTTTTGTTGTTTTATAAAACTGAGATAGAGGAATTCCCGAAATAGCTGACCAATATTTCTCTGCGGCCCCAGCATCTAAGTGGGCATGAAGGTTAATATGCGCTCGAAATCTTTTGTCAGGGATTTTACAGACATTTTTTAAAAAGGCCATCATAACTCGGACCATCTTAGGGTCGCTGTTCCAAAAGCCAAAAGAACGATTCTTTTGGCTTTTGCCACCCTCTGCCCAGTACAAGGCAGTCCCTAGTATTTTTAAAGTTTCTAGGTCTAATGCTTTTGCAGATATGTCTTTTTTGTGGACATCCATTATGCTTCTGCGCCGAGCGTTCTCGTTTTTTAGGCGTGTTTCAACTCGCTTCACTATCACTTCTTTAAGATGGGCTTTGTGACGAAGGAAAGTATGCTGTTTCTTTGTCATCTTAACGTCCCGTACCCATGTGCTTGCGCTGCTCTTTGAGATTTTTAGAGTGGCAACTATCTGGTTAAGAGAAAACCCCTTGTGACGTAGATGTCTAGCCTGTACTCGTTCCTTTTCTTTAGTCATCATGAAATGGGGAGTGTATATACTGATAATTATAGCTCACTGGTTCGAATTGTTAAAGTGTATAACTGTAGTGGGCGATGCAGGGCTCGAACCTGCGACCTTCCGGATGTAAGCCGGGCGCTCTACCAACTGAGCTAATCGCCCAAATCGCTAATTTTTCCGACTCGTAAACTGAGTGATTATAACCCCAACAAAATTAATCAGAAAACCTGCAAAGATTGTAAGGTGGTAAGGGGTGATTAGTCCTTCGGGAGTTTCCAGTCCGATATTTAAGTGATGAAACACATCTCCTAAAATACCTATTGCTTCTATACCTGTACCCAACAAACTAACCTTTATTCCTTTATTCATATTTTAAATTTTACACTATCCTGTGCGCCCGCTTGGGAACGATCCAAGGACCTCGTTCTTATAAGGAACGCGCTCTACCACTGAGCTACGGGCGCGAGCATTCCAATTCCAAATTGTACCATTTTATTTGATGAGAGCGTAGAATTCCTTCTGTTCGAGCGTTTCTTTTTCGATGAGTTCTTGGGCGATGAGATTGAGTTTATCCAGTTTTTCGGCCAGCACTTTTTTGGCGATGGTTAAGCCTGCAATGATGAGTTTCTTGATCTCTTTGTCGATCTGGAAGGCGATCGTTTCGGAATAGTTCTTGGCGGTTGAGATTTCTTTCCCCAGGAATACGAGTTCGTCTTTTTCGCCGAAGGTGATCGGGCCGAGCGCATCCGACATGCCGTATTGGGTAACCATGCGCCGGGCCAGGTCGGACGCGACCTTCAGATCGTTCGAAGCGCCGGTGGTTATTTGTTTAAAGATCAATTTTTCCGCCGCGTAGCCGCCCAAGAGCACCGCCAGCTCGGATTCGAATTCAGGCTTGGATCGCAAATGCTTATCTTCGCTAGCCACCTTGAGCGTGTATCCGCCGGCTCGGCCCCTGGATACGATCGATACCTTGTGAACCGGATCCGAATGTTTAACTGAAGAGGCGACAAGGGCGTGGCCGGCCTCATGGTAGGCCGTGATTTCTTTTTCTTTTTTGGACAGAATATGACTGCGGCGTTCCGGGCCGAGGATGACTTTTTCGATTGATTGGAGAATGTCATCCTGGGTGATTTCGTGGCGGTCCTGACGGGCGGCCAGAATGGCCGCCTCGTTCAACAGATTGGCTAAATCAGCACCGGAGAATCCGACCGTCCGTTCTGCCACGACACGCAATTCTACGCCAGTAGCGAGAGGCTTCTCTAGAGCATGAATTTTCAAAATAGCTTCCCGGTCCTTCAACGAAGGCTCGTCAAGAATCCCCCGCCGGTCAAAGCGTCCTGGCCGAAGCAGGGCGGGATCGAGAATGTCCGGACGGTTAGTCGCCGCGATGACGATGACTGCGTCACTGGTGTCGAAGCCGTCCATCTCAACCAGAATTTGGTTGAGCGTCTGTTCGCGCTCGTCATGGCCGCCGCCCAGTCCGGCGCCGCGATGCCGACCAACGGCGTCGATTTCATCCACGAAAATAATCGAGGGTGCGGTTTTCTTGGCGAGTTCGAAGGTATCCCGGACGCGGTTAGCGCCCACGCCGACGAACATCTCGACAAATTCGGAGCCGGAGACGAAATAGAAGGGGACGCTGGCCTCGTTGGCGACCGCCCGCGCCAAAAGAGTTTTGCCGGTACCCGGCGAGCCGATGAGCAAAATGCCGCGCGGAATCCGCGCGCCGAGCTTATGGAACTTTTTCGGGTCTTTCAAAAAGTCAACGACTTCGGAAATTTCTGCTTTGGCTTCAGACAATCCGGCCACGTCGCTGAATGAGATCGGTTTGCGACCGCTGGTAGTGTTAGCCAAACGGGCTTTCGATTTGCCGAACGAAAAAGCCTGCATCGATCCCTTTTGAGCATGGCGGAACATCAGCCAGAATACGAACCAGAGGAATAGAAACGGTAAAAGAATGGGTATGAGGTTGCTGATAAATGCACCCATGCCTGAAGGACCCTTAATCTCCGTTTTGACAGCCGCCAGCTTATCGGTGTCGGCCCCGAGATTCAGAAGGGTCTCGAAAACTGAAACGTCGGATTCTTTCTTGGCAGTCGCTTTCGAATTGTCCGACAATACAAGCTCGATTACGTCCCCGCTGACGGTCATTTCCTTTACCTGCCTGGCATTTATTTTTACCACCACGTCTGAAAGGGGAATCGCGGTGGTCTTTTGAAGCGAAGAATCAAATAACGCCGTCAGTCCGGCGGCGATCAGGAGAATTACGAATACGACCAGGAAGTAGCGAAGATAGGACTTCATTGATAGGCTATTGTACCGCATAAAACCCTATTTGGCAATGATGGGTTTGTAATGAAAAACGGGCACCGGAGGCGCCCGTTCGAGTTAGAACGGAGGCGGGATGAGGGTTGAGAGCCAATAGCTCCAACCCAGACCGAGAAGGGTGAGCGTTCCAATCGCGATTATTGTCGCGATATCATTCTGCCGATGGGCCGTTCCAGGTGCATGCTGACTATCAGCGGTTCGATTGGTTTGTTCCGCAGGCAGGTCAATTACCCGCACCGCGATGCCATGGGGTTCAAGCACATCGGCAGCCCATCTGCCGGCATGGCGCTTGACCACGTCTACATGAACCCCAGACCAATCAGTGATTTCCGGAACCACGGCAATCAACTCGTCCGGCCGTTCAATCAGCGCGTCTGATTGGCGTCCCACCTCATTGAGGCAGGTCACCATAAGCGCGTGGGCTACGACGCGGTCATACACGACGTCGCGGGGAATAAGTTGAACAACCGCACGGTCGTCATCCGGGTCGGCGCTCGGAAGCGCCATCAAGATTCGCATGTTGCCTCCTCGGGCAATATTCTACCACTTTTTCCCAAAGTTGCAAGAGTAATCAAAATGGGCGACCTAGGCGCCCATTTTGATTACTTATCTAGTGTAAGCGTGAGCTTATGTTCCTTGGCGTCGATGTTGACGATCGCCATGTCGTATTCTTGGCCTGCGACCAATGCCTCTTGAGCCGTCTGGCCGCCAAGTTCGGCGACCGGAATGAAGCCGACGATATCGCCTGGCAGCTCCACAAACGCGCCGGAATTGCGGATCTTTGAAATTTTACCCTTCACCTTCTGGCCGACTTGGTATTTGGTATCAATGCTGAGCCAAGGGTCATCTTTGAGGGCTTTTAGAGAAAGAGAAACGCGGCCGCCTTCCAAGCTGATTATTTTGGCGGATACTTTGTCGCCTGGCTTCAAAACTTCGCGCGGATCCTCGATGAACTTCCAGTCGATTTCAGACGAATGGATAAGTCCGTCCAGCGTGTCGGTCAGCTTCACAAACGCGCCGAAATCAGTTACTTCGGTAACCACGCCTTCGACTGTTTCTCCGATGGTGAGCTTGGAAAGCTCTTCCTTGGCTGCTTCTTCTTGGATGGCCCGTTCAGACACGATGAGCTTGTTCTCCGCTTCGTTGAAATCAAGGATCTTCACTTGAAACAGCTGACCTTTGAATTTTTGGAGTGCTTGAACGATCTTGGTCGTATCGCCGCCCTCGACTTTCGGATAGTGCTCGGAGGAAAGCTGGGAAAGGGGCAGGAAGCCCTGGATACCGCTCACTTCCACGATCAGGCCGCCCTTGTTGATGTTTACGATCTGGGTCGTGAGTACCTCGCCGCTCTCCTTCTTTTCTTTAATATCCTGCCAGGCGGTTGTAACTTGGGCTGCCTTAAGCGACAGTTCGCGATAGCCCTCGTCATTTTCAAGCTCGATGAGCATGGCTGAAACCTGATCGCCGGCGCGCAAAGTTTTCATTCGATCCGGGTTGTCGTAGAATTCGCCTGGGTACACAATACCGATGCCGATGGACCCCAGGTCCACGATGACATTAGCTTTGGACACGCCGATCACTATACCGCTTAAAATATTGCCCGGCTTAGGCAAGAAAAACTCCTCCTTGGATAGGAGGTCTTTCATGGTCTTAATATCCGAATTTGAGATTTGCATGTGGTATCGAGCATCGATCGTGGCGGCGCGGCTTTATCCAGCCGGCCTGATCGACCCCCGAAATTAGAGGTTATTCGAGCTCCTATATTCTATCAGAAACAGCTCGGAAACGCAACTTCAGGCATTGATTGCGGCTTCATTTTTTGATACAATATGCCTATGACCATTTCGTGGTACGGACACTCTTGTTTCAGAATTGAGGCCAAAGAAGGCAGTATTTTGACAGACCCTTTTTCCAAGGAAATCGGCCTCCGACCGCCGAAGATCAAAGACGATGTGGTTCTGGTTTCCCATCAGCACTACGATCACAATAATATAGAAGATGTGAATTCGGAAGCATTCATAATCCAAAATCCAGGCGAATATGAGAAACAGGGCATTTCTATCCTGGGTATCCAATCATTTCATGACAACACCAATGGGTCCGAGCGGGGATTAAATACAATCTACGTTATAAAAGCCGAAGAGATGACACTGTGTCATCTGGGCGACCTGGGCCACAAACTGACCGACCATCAGATTGAGGAAATCGGCGACGTCGATATCCTTATGATCCCGGTTGGCGGCAATTACACCATCGGTCCGAAAGAAGCAGTCGAGGTGATCAGCCAGATCGAGCCGAAGATCATAATTCCAATGCATTACAAAATTCCCGGTTTGACGGTCGAGATAGACGGATCCGAGAAATTCGTGAAAGAATTGGGTTTGACGCCGGAAACCGTCGATAAATACAAGATCGCAAAGAAATTATTACCAGCCGAAGAAGTAAAATTAGTGATGTTTAATATATAACAATGCGCACTCTCATTCATAAGGCTCGGCAGCAGCCCCGGCACATCCGGGAACTTTTGGCCGGCCTTTGCACTTTGGTGGTGGTTGCGGTCGTCGTGACGGTTTGGTTCAATTCTTTCGAACGCAATCTCTACGCGCTCTTAAATGAGCCGCAGGATCAGGAAACTCAGCTGGCGATCGAAAAATCTCAATCGCTGCTCGGTTCGATTGGCAGTTCGGTCAAAGATTTCGGTCTGGCAATGGGCCAATTGTTCTCGTTGTTTAACGGCAAGGATTCGAATATCACAATTAACCAGGACGCTGACGAAGGCCAGCCCTATCCTTTGCCGGTCTGGGGGAACAGGTAAGGTCTAAAAGTCTAATGGAATCAGTTTCAAACAAAAATCTGCCGATCGGCATCTCGCCGCGAGAGATTACCGACGAAGTCCAGCAAGCGTATCTTGAGTACGCAATGAGCGTCATCGTCGCTCGGGCTTTGCCCGACGTGCGCGACGGTTTGAAGCCGGTCCACCGGCGGATTTTGTATTCCATGCATGAGATGGGCCTCCGCCCGACTGCCAAATACCAAAAATCAGCCAAAGTGGTCGGCCATGCGATGGGTAATTATCATCCGCACGGCGACTCGGCGATTTACGATGCCTTGGCCCGCATGGCCCAGGATTTCTCGCTGCGCTATCCGCTGGTCCAAGGCCAGGGTAACTTTGGTTCAGTCGATGGAGACGCGCCTGCGGCCATGAGATACACTGAAGCCCGCTTGGCTTCGATTTCCGAACAGCTCCTGGCTGACATTGAAAAAGACACCATTGATTTCCGCGACAACTATGACGGCTCGCACCAAGAACCGGTCGTGCTGCCGACCCGCATCCCGAATCTGCTTTTAAACGGCACAGAAGGCATCGCCGTCGGCATGGCCACCAAGATCCCGCCGCACAATCTCGGCGAAGTGCTCGATGCGCTGACGCACTTGATCGACAACGAGGACGCGGATGTTAAAGAACTACTTCAATTCGTAAAAGGTCCCGACTTTCCGACCGGCGGCACGATTTACAACGAGCAGGACATCATAAACGCCTACGCGACCGGCCGGGGTCCGGTATTGATCCGAGGTAAAGCAGAAATTGTTGAGTCAGCCAAGAAGGGATTTCAAATCATTGTGTCCGAGATCCCGTTTCAGGTGAACAAAGCCGAGTTGATCATGAAAATCGCCGATCTGGTAAAGGAAAAGAAGATCGACGGGATTAAAGACCTGCGCGACGAATCCGACAAGGACGGCATGCGCATCGCGATCGATCTCAAGCAGGACTCGTTCCCGCGTAAGGTGCTCAATCAGCTGTACAAATACACGGAACTGCAAAAAGCTTTCCATTTCAACATGATCGCGCTGGTAGACGGCATCCAGCCGCAAGTGCTTGGGCTGAAGCCGATGCTTGAGAAATTCATCGATCATCGCCGCGAGGTGGTGATTCGCCGCGCCAAACACGATCTCCAGAAGGCGAAAGACCGGGCACATATCCTCGAGGGTTTGAAAAAAGCGCTCGATCACATCGATGAGATCATCAAAATCATCCGGGCCTCGGCTTCCAAAGAAGACGCGGCGGCTAATTTGATCAAAAAATTCAAATTCTCGGATAAACAAGCAGCGGCCATTCTCGACATGCGTCTCCAGACGCTAGCCGGCTTGGAGCGCAAGAAAATCATCGACGAGCTTGAAGAGAAATTGAAATTAATCGCGGGCCTCGAGGATTTGTTAAAAAGCCCCAAGAAAATCTTGGGCGTGGTGAAGGACGAATTCAAAGAAATTCGCGGGCGGTTCGGCGATGAACGGCGGACGCGGGTGGTTAAGTCTGCCCTTCGAGAAATCGGGGACGAGGAATTGATACCCGAAGAAAATTCTTTGTTCATGATCACGCGCGACGGCTACATCAAGCGCATGGCGCCGGATACGCTCCGCGCGCAGAAACGCGGCGGCCGGGGCTTGGTCGGCATGGCTACCAAGGAAGAGGATGTCATTTCACATTTCTTTATTGCTAATACCCATGACAATATTCTATTCTTCACAAACACCGGCAAAGTATTCCAAACCAAAGGTTATGAAGTGCCGGAATCTTCGCGCCAGTCCAAAGGCAAGGCCATCGCCAACTTCCTCCAAGTAACGGCGACCGATCAGATCACTGCGGTGGTGCCAATTCCTAAAGGGCAGAAGCGCATGTATTTATTCATGGCCACCGATCACGGCGTCATCAAAAAAGTCGAAATGGACGCGTTTGAGCAGGTCCGGCGCAACGGCATGATCGCCATCAAACTCAAGGGCGACGATCGGCTCGGCTGGGTGCTTGGCACATCCGGCGATGATCAGATCATCATGACCACTTCTGACGGCAATGCCATCCGTTTCAAAGAAAAAGACGTCCGACCGATGGGCCGTGCTGCTGCCGGCGTTATCGGCGTCCGTTTGGAAGATGATGCACGCTTGGTCGGCGCGGACGTTATTCCTTCGGGCGCGGAAAAAGGTCTATATCTTCTCGCGGTTATGCAAAACGGCTACGGCAAACGCACGGACATCAAGCAATACAAGATCCAGAAGCGCGGCGGCCGCGGGATCATGACCGCGAAGATCACCACCAAGACGGGCCCGCTCATTTCCGCGCATATTACTTCCGAGGAAAACAAGGAAATCATCGCAGTGTCCCGCAAGGGCGTAGTTATTAAGACTGCCGTGGATAGTATTTCCATTCTCGGCCGAGCGACGCAAGGAGTCCGCGTGATGCGGTTAGATGCGGGAGACAAGGTCGCTTCAGTGGTGGTAGTGTAATCCCATGCAAACGGCTTAGCCATACAATGTCCGACCTTGTATGGCGTGTATATCTATTGTTGGCTAAAAACCAGTTTCTTGTTATAGTTTAGATAAATAATTTATATGGCAGAAGGTCGACTTTGTTATAAAGAAAATTTAAATAACAAAAATAAAAATCATGTTAAAAAATAGAAAAGTAGTTTTAGTTGTCGCTGCTCTCTGTCTACTCTTGTTAATAGCTGGGGTCGTGGTCCAGTCTCTTGTTCGACAGAATCAAGCAAGTCGAGTTGCGTCTCAAGTTAGGGAATCCGTGGTTAATGCAAACAACAAACAGAAGGGCCTAGAAGAGGCGATTCATAAATACAAAAATGAAATTGAGTTCGTTAGAACACATCAGCCGATTCTCAAAATTGGTTTTTCGAATTCTTCCGCAAACTCAAGCTATTGCGACGATCTTTTGATGTTTCTCATTTATTCCGAAGCTTTTAGCTATTATGAGGACATCTATATAAATATACCGGTAATTCTTGGGCTGTTGAACGCTAATCAGTGTGCGTTATAAGAATTTGGAGTAGATTAATAAAATTAAATCATGAGTATAAATACAAGGTTTAAGCTTGTATTTATACATTTTCCTAGAAGCTATAAGCTAATAAAAAAATGCAAACAGCTTACGACATCATGACAACGGCGGTGATAACGGTCCATCCGGAGACGCCGCTTATTGAGGCCGCCAATTTGCTTGTGAAGCATCGGTTTAATGGGCTTCCGGTCGTTGACGACGGGAAGCGAGTGGTCGGCGTTATTACGGAGTACGATCTGATTCTTAAAGGCACCGCGATCCACTTGCCGACCTTTCTGCAGATATTCCAGGACTTGTCCGTATACAAGAAAGGGTCCGAGCCGATTCGGGAAGATCTAAAAAAAATATTTGCCATGAAAGTGGCGGAGGCGATGAATGCCGAGCCGCTTACCTTGCCCGGAGATACGCCGATTTTGAAAGTGGCGGAAGTGTTCGCGGAACATCATCGGGTGAATCCGATTCCGATTATCGATCAAGCCGGTCTCCTGAAAGGCATTATCAGCCGTCATGATCTGTTGAAATTTTTAGGCAGCCCGGATATCCATGTGGAAGATTCGCGGGAAATCGACAAAAATATCGATCGATTCTTGAGTAATTATCAGAATCGATTTGTGCTCGTGCACAAAGCGCGGGCTCATTCCTGGCTCCTGGCCAGCATATTGTTCGCGGTGGTGGGGTTTGCCATCGCCTGGTTCTTGATCTTGCGGATAAACCAGTTGTAAGGAACCTGGCGCTTGTGTAGTATGAAAGGAGCGGTCCTCGAGGGACGGTCGAAAAACCAATCGAGTCTTTTATGGTAATGAAAATTCGTTATAAAAATTTTTTCTTCTGGCTGATGGTTGGGTATATCGCCGCGAACCTCCTCTATAATGGTTTCGTTCGCGACGGCGTGGAGCTGAATCAGTCTTCAGCGGGATCTGAAAATGAAGTGTATGATCAGGATCCCGGTGGCGGTTGGGGAGGTATCGCGGATACTCTTATGCCATCTGTGTGGATATATATGACACAGGAGTATGGCTTCTAACAAAACGGTCGCCTCCGGCGACCGTTTTGTTTATAACTCTTTTCAGTACAGGTGGTAAAATGAATAGGTGCTGCAAAACTCAATACCCCTGGAAGGTTTTTTGAATCCCGAGTCGCTCGTCGGGGATTTTGGCATTCATCCGGGCATGAAAATTGCTGATTTCGGATCCGGTTCCGGCCACGTGGCCGTATTGCTTGCCCAACGGACCGGCCAGGAAGGCTTGGTCACCGCCGTCGATATTCTTGAAGATAAGCTTGACGCGGTTCGAGTAAAGGCCAAAGCGGCTGGAATTAACAATATCGAAACGATTCGAGCCAATCTGGAAGTGCCAGGCAGCTCGGGGCTTCCGGATCGCTCTCAGGATTTAGTGGTGTTAGTGAACGTTCTCTTTCAGTCAACTAGGAAAACCGACATTATCAGGGAATCACATCGGGTTTTGCGCTCGGGAGGCAAAATAGCAATCGTGGAATGGAAGAAAGGAGCCGGCGGTCTTGGCCCGCCGGAGGACCTGCGCACGGATGATGCTGTGATCCAAGGTTTGTTCAGCAAGGCCGGCCTAGTTTTGGACCACGCTTTTAACGCGGGCCAGCTGCATTACGGCATGATATTCCGAAAACCCTGATCCCGTTAGAAATAACAGACAACTATGAAAATTTGTATTAACTGCCAAATAAAATCAACCAACCACCTCAATAAGACGGTGGACGGTTCGTATTATTTCTAACGGGATGGATAGCAAGAAATTAATGTACATCTTGACGGGAGTGATCGTAGTAGCGGTCTTTTTGACGTTTATCCTTATCCTGCGCAATATTGGCGGGGGATCGGGCCAGCAGGCGACGCTTACGTTTTGGGGCGTATTCGATAATGCATCCGCATTTGAAAAAGTTATCGGCGATTTCAAGGCCACCCATCCGGGAATTGATGTGAAATACCAGCAGGTTCCTTTTGAACGGTACGAATCTTCACTAGTGAACGCGCTCGCGGCCGGCACGGGGCCGGATGTCATTATGATCCACCATACCTGGCTGCCCAAGCACGGCGATAAGCTCGCATCGATGCCGACAGGAATCCCGGACACCAAGAACGCCTTTACGGTTCAAGATTTCAAAGAACAATTCGTGGATGTGACACTAAAGGATCTAGTCTTTCAGGATCAAATCTATGCCTTGCCCTTGTATGTTGATTCGCTCGCGCTCTATTACAACAAAGATTTATTTAACGGCGCAGGTATTACCCGGCCGCCTCGGACATGGGAAGAGGTGAATGACCAGGTGTCCCGACTCTCTAAATTCGACGAGCAGGGAAATATAATCCAGTCCGCCATGGCCTTGGGAACTGCCCGCAATATCAACCGCTCGACTGATATTCTCATGGGCATGATGATTCAAAGCGGCGTAAAGATGACTGATGAAGGCAACCAGGCGGCCTCGTTCGATCAGACGGTGAATGGCCAGCGGGTCGGAGAAATCGCTCTCCAGTATTACACCGATTTTGCCAATCCTCGAAAGCAAGTATATTCCTGGAACGACAGCCAGCATTATTCCATCGATGCGTTTACTGAGGGTTCGCTGGCGATGATGCTCGGCTATTCCCACCAAGCGGCCGTAATCCGGTCCAAGTCGCCTCGCCTGAATTTTGCCATGGCGCCGATGCCTCAAGCGTCCCTTACCGACATCCGAAACTACGCTAATTATTGGGCGGTGGCGGTGCCGGCCAAATCGGCTCATCCAGTCGAGGCCTGGACCTTCGTCCATTACCTTGCTTCGGCGGAAGGATCGTCCGCGTATCTTAATGCCGTCGGCCGGCCGTCGGCTCGCCGTGATCTGATAGATATCCAACGATCCGATCCGGATCTGGGCGTATTCGCAATCCAGGCTCTCACCGCCCGATCCTGGTTCCAGGCTGATAATGTCGCGATTGAGGGCATCTTCGCCGATATGATCGATGACATAAACTTCAGCCGCGCTTCAATTCGGGACGCGATTCAGCAGGCCGCCGCCAGAGTAGGAGTACTCATGTCTCGCTAATAACCAAGTCGTTAGAAATTATGAAACTCGGCAAAAAGATAGCCCCACTGATTATTTTAGTTTGTATCTTTTTGCCTAGTTTCGTGCAGGCGGCTCCTTGGTGGTGGCCGATCGTGCCCTGCGGACTGCAGCAACAGCCCGCGGATGCCACCGCCGTCGATATCGGACCTAACGGCAGTGCGGTGCCCCACGACTATACCCAGGACTGCAACAAGTGCCTCCTCATTCTTCTTTTCAAGAACATCGTTGACATGACGTTCTTCGTCGTGGTACCGGTGCTCGGCACCGCCTTATTCATATGGGCCGGATTTTTGATCCTGATTGGTGCACGGCAGGGTAAGGGTACTCAGGTCAGCGAAGGATTGAAGATTTTCAACGCGACGTTTATCGGCGCCTTGGTGTTGCTATCATCGTGGCTGCTTACGAATTTCGTGCTCAAGAGCCTTGTCGGCGATGACGGCGGGAATCAGTGGTACCAGCTCCAGTGTTCCACCGGCAGTCTGGCCGATGCGGTAAATGTGACCGTGCCGCAGCCGGGAACCAGCCCCCAAGTGACACAGGCACCGCCGGGCAGCGGCATGCAATGCCGATTCAGTGGCGTGAATCTATGCCAAGCCGCGCAGATGACTTGTTCCAATTCTTCCTGCGCCCAATATGTTTCAAGCATCGGCATCCATGCCTCTCGATTCGGGGTGGAACCGAATCTGGTAAAAGCGATCATGATGAAAGAATCGAGCTGCCGGGCTCAAGCCGGCAACGCCGGAGGCAATTCCTGGGGACTCATGGCCCTGCAACCAGCGACTGCCAATCAGTACCGCCAGTTTTGTGGTGTAAACCAACCGGTAAATTCGGCCTGGCTTACCAATCCCCAAAACTCGGATAAAGTAATCTGTATCGGGACAAAATATCTAAGCGCCATTAAAGGAGGAGTTTGCGGCTCGGAAATTAGGAATATCGCGGCTGGATACAACGGTGGCCCAGGCGCGTGCCGGGCAAGCGTCAGCTGTTCCAATGAAACCAGCTGCTCCAGCATGGCGACCCGGAAATGGGAATGTCTCTATGACAATCCGCAAAAGACCCGTTGCAATACCGGCTATGACGAAACGCGGGATTATGCCCCTAAAGTACTGTATTGTTATAACAACCCCGGATTTTAATCATGCCTATTTATAAAACAATAGCGCTCACAGTTGCGGCTCTGGCGGCAATTTCAATGAGCGCTGATGAAAACACTGGCATCACCGCCCAGGATTTCTCGTACCTGTTCCACCTTTACTATGATAACAGCCAACTTCTGGCCGATCGGGACTTCGAATTCAAATATGACGTGATCGCCGCGCCGTATGAGCCCGCTGAAGTATCGACTGAATTTCCTTATCGCGGCGAGCTATTTAACTTTGCTGGCGAGGTGGCGGCGAACTTCGTGTTTGATCCAAAAAGCGGCGACGTGCATTTCGTCCGCGGCAAGGTGCAAGTGCGCGCGCCGTATGTGGCCGATGGGGAACGAGCAGTATTTTACGACTCGCAGAATTCGCCTATCCTGACGATTCGGGTCAGTGAAAGCTCATTTTGCAACGATGACGGGATTTGCAACGCCGATCGGGGCGAGGATTCATTGAGCTGTCCCAAGGACTGCAAGCAGGCCGTACCGGTGCCGCCCTCGCCCGAGCCTGAATCGGAAGGCACCGGCGATTCTCAAGGTTTGGTGACGGGCCTTCTATATACCTTTGCCGGCTTGGGATTGATCGGCGGGCTGTGGTGGTTCTTTCGAAAAAGACGAGCAGCTCCGCCGTCCACACCGATACCTCCTCCGGGTCCGCAAAATACAGTACAATGAAGATAATGCGATCTTCGCTTAAAATCACTATTATTGTCTGCATGACTTTGGCAGGCACTCTTCTTATCGGCAATGAAACTAGTGCCGTTGACGCTTGCCAAATAAAATCCTTTACAAATCTTAAAAATAGAACATTTACCACAGGCAGGGACGTGGTGGATATCCAAGTGGTGGGGAATGGGTGTGTAGCAACGCCACCATGGGAAGGCTCCATCAATATATATGAGGTTGATACCGGCCCCGACGATCTTATTCGCACAATCCCCTTTACTTTCCAAGCCGCTCAAGTTTCAGGCGGAGATAGTGCGGCCAATGTTTCGTTTAAATTTACCAATGATGATTATGCTCGGGGAGATGACGAAAGACCCAGCGAGCAAATGTACATCGAAGTGGCAGTTGGTACCCAAGAAGTCCTGAATGAAACGGACATTTTTACCGTTCTTCCGCCAACGACCCTGCCGACCGACTGCAAATTAACTTCTACTAGTTGGGTGGAGCAAACCGCGGTTGTCGGACAAAAAGTAAGAATGAGAGCGGTTGGCGAGAATTGCAACGGCTGGGAAGTGGCATTTAATATTTATGATTTTGATGGTGCGAGCAATGACTATATCACTACCGTGCGCAAGCATTTCGGCGCAAGTCCGACTACGACCGTTATTGCAGAATACACTTTTACCGCGGGAGATTATGTAAAAGGCACCGGCGGGCCGGAGGGGGGCGAGTTAGAGTTGTATATCGAAGCGGTTGCCGGCAGTAGTACTATCCGAAGCACGAGCAATATGGCCCTCAAAGAAGGCGTTGCTGGCAATTGCCAATTAAGCACCGCCCAGTGGCGCTGGACATTCAGAGCCCAGCCGATTGTAGGATCAACAGTTCAGTTAGTAGTCAACGGAGCCAATTGCGCAGGAGGATTTGCGGGGATAGATCTATATGAGCGGGATACAGGTTTGGTAGATGATAAATATCCAGCTCGCTTGACCGCACAATTCAATACGGCCGGAACTCAGGCAGTCGTCAATTGGATCGTTGATGGTACTTGGGACGATGACAATATAGGTTCTTATGAATTTTATTTTGAAGCCGCCGCGGGTAACGCAAAAGTCACCAGTGGAGTACTCAATAACACATCAGGAATTCCTCTCCGATCCCAAAATGGCTGTCTGAATTGCAATGCGGTACTAGCACCTAGTACTTGTCAGTGCGCCGATGGCTTTAGCGGTGATCGTAGTTTGGCTGGAACTTGTGATGCAGTTTGCAAAGATCACATCGGCGATGCCAAAACTAGTTCTGGTGGTGGCGGGACGGGTGGAGGTGGCACCGGTGGAAGTGGCGGAGGAGGGACTGGTGGTGGAAGTGGCGGAGGATCAGGTACGGCATCGCAGTCCTATGTGTTCAACCTAACCAATCCGCTCTGCACTGACAATTCGTGTCCGGAAACGATCTTTGACGTGCTTAATATCATCACGCGCTGGATGTTGAGAATCGCCATCCCGTTGGCTGTGATATTCATCTTGTATGCCGGATTTCTGTTTCTGACCGCCGGGCCATATCCCAACAACATCAATAAGGCCAGGGATATTCTAAAATGGACGGTGGTCGGATTGGCTATTATATTCATCGGCCGGGGCTTCATCACCTTGATTTTCAGCATCATTGACCTGGGTGGTGATGGTTCAGGCCAGGAACAGCAAAATACGCCGACTTCAGGATCTGCCTCGGGCGTACTAGGTAATGCTTGTCAACAAGACAGCCAGTGCTCAACTGGGCTAAGATGTAAGGGAACCTCGACCGAGAAAATCTGCCAATACCCGAATGGTAACGGAGATAGAGAACCCTGTTTGGCTAATGGTAATAATTGTCTTCAAGGCTATACCTGCAACATGACTAACGCTAAGCAAGTAGACGGCCAGATGATCGGCGAATGTCGAGTGAATGGCGGTATCGGCGACTTCTGCCAGCGGGACAACAATTGCTTATCGGGGCTGAAGTGCAATGAGATCTGCCAACGCAGGGACGGTAATGAATTCGGAGAGTTTTGCGTGAGTGATGCCAATCCTTCGAATTGCAAGTCAAACGCATGCGCAACAAGCCAAGGCAGTGATTATGGCACCTGCCGCTAACACGGTTAGAAAAATAATAAACAATATGAAATTTAAGATTAAGCACAAAGTATTAAACTGGATTCAAGCACGACCGAGCGAAGAGCGAGGAAGTACTGAGGACAGCAGTCCGAACGTATGAAAATATATCAACGATTTTTGTTGGCCACTGCGCCGGGAAGCCGGGCGGCCGATACCTCGAACTTGCCGGGCGTAGACCTCACAGTACAAAGCCTGTTCGGTATTATCGCTGGCCTGGCTTGTTGGATTTCCCGCTTGGCTCTGATTGCCATGGTGGTGGCGATCGTCATTTACGGTATTCAGTTCATGATTTCGCAAGATAATTCGACTAAATTTGGAAAAGCTAGAACGAATCTGATGTGGGCATTAGTCGGAGTGCTTGTGATTCTCGGCACCTATACCATTATCGCGACGGTCGCTAACAGCGTTGCTTCCTTGGACCCGAACGATCCCGAAGGCCGTTCGCAGCGCTATACCAACTTCGTACCTCTCCGTTGCGGCAACTAACCATGAAAAAGATTACTTTAATGATCCGCCGGGTATTGATCACAGCAGGAACACTCCTCCCCTTGATGGCCAGCGCCCAATTGCCTCCAGGTAACGCGATCACTTTCGACGAAGTCGACAACCTAGTCCGCTACCTAGCCCGATTTATCATTGGCATCAGTCTCACGATCGCGGTGGTCATGATTGTTTGGAGCGGGATCACGATGATGGCCGCGCAAAGTAATCCTACTAAATTTGCCAATGCCGGCCTGCGCCTACACAATGCCTTAATCGGCATCGGCGTAGTAATGGCTACGGGAGTGCTCATAAACACGGTGGCGGCGATCGTTGATCGGTCTTTCTTCTGCCAAGTGAGCGTCCTGGGGATATGTCTGTGGTAATTCTGTTGTATAATGAAAGTAATGCATAAATGGAAGGAAAAGGAGGTGGGCTATGAATAAGGTACAAAAATATTTCTATTCCGCGATAGCGGCGTTGCCAACGCCGACCCTGCCGCTTACCGGCGGGAATAACGGCGCCATCACTTTGTCGGAAATCCAGGATCGCATCCAACAGATCGCCCAGTTCTTGATTATTGTGGCGATGGTAGTGGCAGTAATCTTTGTCGTCTGGGGAGCGCTTCAGTACATGCTTGCTCGAGGAGACGCTACTAAAGGCAAAGATGCGCTTAAGGCCGTTCGTAATGGTTTAGTTGGCGCAGGTATCGTCCTAGCAATCGGCGTATTACTGCAGACTGTGGCTGGTCTCGTCACCCGTTCGTTCTTCAGCTAAACTGCACCGCAGTATCATAAAACCCGCTAAAAGCGGGTTTTATGATATAATAAGCGGACAATGCGGGTATGGTGAAATTAGCAGACACGCTACCCTTAGGAGGTAGTGGCCGCAAGGCCGTGGGGGTGCAAGTCCCTCTACCCGCACTACTCAAATGGATTCCGCTCAACCGGATATTCCTTGGCGGAATTGTAATTCGAAAAGAATTTCTGCTCGGTGCTGGTGCCTTCGCCTCGGGCGATAGAACGGGTAAAGACGGTTTTTAACGTTCCGTCGGGCTGCTGTTCAAGAATATGCGGTCCGTCGATAGCTACCGTCCGTCCGTCGGCGGTGCCGTACATTTCAAACTGAATCTTCGTGCCGGTGATTTTGGTTTGAATAAGGAGGTGGCGACCCGTGTCGTTAAAGAATTTCAAATCGGTGATGCCCGGATAGATCGTGGCGTCGAATCCTTGGGGCGAGTAGTAAACAACCGGAAAGGCATGCGGCCGGCGTTCGATGATCGGCAGTCCGGCGAATATGGCCGCTCTAAACAAAGTCGTGGAAACCTGGCAGATGCCGCCGCCGTAGTCATACTCGATTTTGTGATTTCGGATGATTTTTTCGGGCGCGTAGCCGCCGCTGGCTTCAACTTCGCCGAGAATCTCGTTGAATGAAAAAGTTTGGCCTGGCTTTAAAATCAGACCGTTGTATTTGGCGGAGGCGACGGTGATATTTTGGATGCGAGCCGGACTGGAACCGGCAAAGTTTGATTCTCCGCTGCCGAGTTTGGCGGTAATACCTAGCGAATCGATTGTTTCGGCAGTGATCGCCGGGGATACAGGCTCGGTCTTAAGAAAAACTTTCGTGGCTCCAGACATAAGTTCTTTTCGGAGAACGATGCTGGCCTGTTCAATGTTCAACCGCCGTCCGTCTCGGCCGGCTGCGGTAATGCGCGGTTTGTCGTTTTCAAAAACAAATCGTGCGTCCGTAGGGGGCTTTCCGCTCACTGCCGCCAGGCCGGTCAGGTAATCAGTCAGGCGATCGGAAAAACGAAGATCTGCCTGGCCGGTGTATGAACGAGTATATGGTTCGATCCAATTCTTTATTTCAGATCCTTTCAGGATAAATTCCTTGCCTTCTATGTCGATGGTCACTGCGCGCTCGGTGATGCCGCTGATAGTAGCCGTGAAATTCTTTACCGGCAGAGGTTGAGGTGATGACAAAGCGTGAAAATAGGCGAAAGAACCTAGATAAAACGCGGCAAGAATAAATATACCGGTGCTGCTTACCCGGTATACTAAACTTCGGAATGATTTGGAGATAAAAGGCATTTATCCGGCGATTTTGAGTTTTTTGTTTCGTGATTTTAACTTCGGCATGCGGATGGTAAGCACCCCGTTGGTATAGATGGCTTTAGCCCGATCGGCGTCGATGTCAACGGGCAGGATGATAGCCCGCGAGAATGGCCCCCAGTACAATTCGCGGTGGAAGTAGTCTGACGGCTTGATCCGTTCTTTCGGCTCCCGCCGGCCTTTGATCGTTACTATGTCGGTCGTAACCGAGACGTCGATATCTCCCGCCGCCGCGCCGGCAATGGTTGACTGGACGATGATTTCGCTATCAGTCTGATACACGTCCACGGTAAGGTGCCCCTCATTTTTGATGGGAGATTCCTTTTTTGCGGCGAGCCCTATCTCGTAATTGTTGTCGTCAAAAAAATCGTTCATCCGTAATTTATGCCGCGTGGACCTGCGATGCCGTAAGGCGCGCGTGCCGTTGCTTAATTCTATCAAACAAGAGGGATACAAGGAAAGACATCACTAAGAGCAAACCAGTGCCTTTGAGGATACCGAGGAATTGATTGTCTGCCGTCGATAGGAACATATTGAAGCTGAAATGGAATACTGTCGCCAAGACGAGGCCGATGATGAGCAGCTTCCTGTGATGGTCTCGGAAAAACCAGGCCATTGCTAAGAAGTAGCCTACCAATGCGGACGAAAGCGCGTGCAGCAATGTGGCACCCAAGGCCCGGAAGGCCCATACTTTAAGGGCAATCTCGGCACCGTCGGGGATGGTTCGGAATAATACGAGAATATTTTCAATGGCCGCAAAGCCCAGTCCGGCGACCATCATATAGATCATCGCGTCGACGGGTTCGTCAAAATCGGGACTGTTCAACGCTACCATGCGGACCGCGTAGAATTTAATGAATTCCTCGACGAATGAAGCCCAGAGAAAGAAGCCCGGCGAGCCGCCCTGAAAGATATTGTAGGCCGAAAAATCTCCCAGCTTGGTGAAAGCAATCTGGAATAGGATCGCGAGAGGGGAGACGATGATCCCCATCAAGAATACCTTGGTGACCAAGTATTTGGGCTCCGGGTGGATGTCCCGCTTAATGAAATATGAAAGCCAAAGCAGGCTGGGCAAAAGCCCCAATACGACGAGGATGACGGCGTTGCTCAAAGGCATTGCTTTTATTATACCACCGGCCAATCTTCAATGAGAAGCAGTTTTTTGTTGCTAACTGGAAGTTTAGACCAGATTTCCTCGGTGATGAAGGGCATGAAGGGGTGAAGCAATTTGAGGCAGTTTTCTAGGATATAGTACAAGGTTGCCGTCATTTCTTTTTTATTTTTGCTTTCCTCGATCAGCTCATCTGCGAGCCGGTGCCAGATATAATGGTATAGTTTTTCGGCCGCCAGATAAAATCGGTACTGCTCCATGTCTTTAGTTATATCCGAGGCCAGATTATCAAATTCTTTTTTCAGCGCATCGTCTATTTCACCGGTTTTTTCCTGGGCCAATATAAAGCGCGCGATATTCCAGAGCTTGTTCCCAAAATGTTTTTGGCCCCTGATCTTGTCTTCAGACAAGGCCATATCCATGCCAGGCGTGTTGCCGATCACCAGACCCATGCGCAGTGCGTCGGTGCCGAATTTGTCGATCAAGGTCGTCGGATCAATCACATTGCCTTTGGACTTGGACATTTTCTGGCCCTTGGCGTCGTTAACCATGCCATGGAAATAGACCGTATGGAACGGCTCCCGGTCGGTGCGATAAAGCCCGAACATGATCATGCGCGGGATCCATTTAAACACCAAGTCCCTGCCGCTCTCCATAACGTCAGTCGGGTAGTAGGTCTTGTAGTCGTCGCTGTCTGGATAGCCGAGCGCGAGATATGGCCACTGGCCCGATGAGAACCAGGTATCAAATGTATCTTCGTCCTGACGAAGCGGTTTGCCGCAGGTCTGGCAGTTGGTTAATCTGTTTTCCAGATCTGGTGCGCCATTGTGGCAGTCATCGCATACTTTGGCGGGAATAGGGATGCCCCAGACAATCTGCCGCGATATATTCCAGTCGATCGGATGCTCCATCCAGTAAGTGAAAATCTTTTCGAAATGTTCGGTAACAAATTTAACTTTGCCCGATCGAACGGCGGCAAGGGCTTTCTCTGTCAGAGGAGCTGTTTTGACGAACCACTGATCCAATATCCTCGGCTCAATGGTTGTGCCGCATTTATAGCAGACGGGGACAGTGTGTTTATAGG
>MGJZ01000023.1:0-2533 GCA_001794525.1 Candidatus Yanofskybacteria bacterium RIFCSPHIGHO2_02_FULL_50_12
CAAAGTTCTGAACTTGATTCAGGATTCTGAAAGGGATAGTATACACATATAATCCAATGAAGATTACTTTCAATTTCCCGAACACTCACAAGGGAACCAAGAATATTGGAAGTTTTGTATTGGGCAGATAGCATCTCTCATCGTTGTAATCAACGACCCCAGTGCAAGGCACTGGGGTCGTTTTCACTTATGCAAATTCAATCTACACACAATCTTATATTGCTTCGCGATGTATCCTTCGAATTAAGGCCAGGTGTTTGGTTGTTCAAAAATCTAAATGTCGGTTTTGGTAAAGAAAAGACTGGTCTGGTAGGTAAGAATGGCACTGGCAAGACTACGATTATCAAACTTATCACTGAGCTGGCGAAACCAAATAGTGGCATCGTTGAAAATTCTGCACGTATCGTGTATCTACCTCAGGATTATCAAATTGATTTAAGCTGCTCTGTTTTGGAAACATTGAATACACCAGCCGAACATGAGGCGCTCGCAACTTTGGCCAAGGTTGGCCTTCAGTATATTCAACTTGATCGAATCATGGGAAGCTTGAGTGGTGGCGAACGAACGCGCGTCGTGCTTGCTAGTCTATTAGTTCAAGAGGCAGACTTTATGATTCTCGATGAGCCTACGAACAATCTCGACACAGAAGCTCGCCAAGCGGTCTACAATCTTATTGAGCGCTGGAAAGGCGGCTTACTAGTAGTGAGTCATGACCGGGTATTGCTCAATCTTATGGATCGGACTTTGGAACTTTCAGAAAAAGGTCTCAAAGAATACGGCGGTAATTATGATTTCTATACCGAGCAGAAAGAACTTGAAGAAGAAGCCCTGCAGCGTCAGCTTTCCGATATGGAGAAGGAATTTAGGAAGGTAAAGAAGCAAGCCCAAGCCACCAAAGAACGTCAGCAGAAGCGATCCAGTCGTGGAAAGAAAGTCGCACCTGATTTAGGTTTGCCAAAATCTATTCTCAATGAGATGCGGAAGAGTGCCCAGCAAACCTCAGGAAAGCTAAAAAAGATTCACGAATCTAAAATCGGCGAAGCGTCAGAAAATTTCAAAGCTGCCAAGGAACGAATCTCACCAAACAATCGGATCGAAGTTGATTTGAGTCGGACTGATATTCCAGCCGGCAAATTGGTGACGGAATTTGAAGAAGTAAGTTTTGGATATGGCGAGCAAGTAATTTTCAAAGGATTCAATCTCACTGTCCATGGTCCGGATCGGTTAGTAATTAACGGCCCCAATGGCTCAGGCAAAACAACGCTCGTGAAACTCATGCTTGGGGAATTGCAGCCGTCAGCTGGAGAAATAACACTGGGAATTAACTGCTTTGCATATCTTGATCAGAGTGTCGTGGTCCTCGATAAAAATAAAACTGTTCTGGAAAACCTGGAGGAAATGTCTGGTTTGGATGAAAAAGCGGCACGAAATTGGCTGGCACTATTTCTGTTCCCGGCCGACGACGTATTTAAGAAAGTCGAAGTCTTGAGTGGCGGCGAGCGGATGCGAGCCGCGCTGGCCTGTATCTTAGCGGGCAATACGCCACCACAGCTATTGGTGCTCGACGAGCCGACGAATAATCTCGACTTGAATAGTATTGAACAGATTGAAAGCGCATTGCTCAACTACAAAGGCGCGTTGATTGTCATCTCCCATGATAAAACGTTCCTCCAAAATATTGCCATCACCCGCGAGATGAATCTATAACGCATAGAATTCAATACCTTGAAAACATATCTGCCGGTGTCTTGACTATTTAATTAAAAGGGTGTACTATTATAATCTTAGTTCTTTGACTGGGTTAGAGTTTTTCTTGTCCTCGTGAGGGGATGAGACCAAGTGTGTCTGGCCGACACAGCCCTATGTTGGGTGTTAAGTAAGCGGCGGTGCAGCGGGGAACAAACAAGACAAAAGGTTTTGTTATCGGGTTCCTCCTTGCTTCCAAGGCGACTTAAGGCTTGAGGTGGTCTCCTCTGGAGATCTAGGCGTTGGGGTGCTTGCCCATGGCCCCTGGTGCGACAATTCCTCACGGGTAATGCGAAAACATAGTGGGCAAAATATTAGTTTTTTGTAAGGCCAAACAAACAAGCCCTAACACTCGCGTTAGGGCTTTTATCTGTTTAAAAGCCTGAAATAGCGTTGTTTCAATCCTTGACTTTTAACCTAAAAAGGAGTATAATTATAGAATACCGTTAAGGAGCGACCCTTAACAACTAGAGAAAGGAGGAGTAGTCACATGACTACCCAACTAAGGTAAGACAACTCGGATAGACCGCAGCCCTTATTTAGCATTTTGACTAAATATAGCAGGGTTGTGGCGGGAGCTTTCCGAGTCTAAATAAACCATACGGGAACGTATGGATTCTATCTTTGCGCAATAAACCCGATAGCCATGGGAAGGAATATCTCGTGGTGGGCGCAGAGCGTGGCATGAGTAGCAGATGGGTGGCCGATCTCATGTAGCGTAGTCCGAAACCCCAGTGTATAGCAAGTATGTATTCCCAGAACGCTATGCACCATCGCGTGCAGGTTG
>MGJZ01000023.1:2588-7429 GCA_001794525.1 Candidatus Yanofskybacteria bacterium RIFCSPHIGHO2_02_FULL_50_12
CTTCCCTAAGCCAAACGGAAGGATAAAGGATCATGAGCCGGATTTGGAACGAAGTGGTGGAGCGGTGGACTGACCCGCGTCTGGTTAGCCACGTTGAAAAATTATGCCGGTCCTTTGGGAAAGACCGGAAACAAGTGCTCTCTCAATCTCTGGAGAGAGCCAGGCTCATTACTTTTTCTTTGAAAAAAGGATGATGCCAGGACGAGAGAGAAAAGCTAATCGATTCGTCATGTCCATTTGGACTCCCGCGAGTTGGGTTAGTAGGTCAACAGAAATAACATTGCCAATTCTGTTGATGCTGACATTCACTGTTTGCTCCTTGGGGAGCATTCGAACAAAAGACGCTTGCCGAGCGTCGCTGTGTGGCAATTGCAGTAAGAATTGTTGAGAAGTGTTGAGTGCTCCGTGGTAGCGGAAGCTGTCACAAAGAAGCCAGGACACGTATCAATAATATAAGGCTTGGATAGCCCAAGGGCTAGGCGTTTGAGTCAGACGCGACAAATTCCAAAAACTAGTGAGATTCCCCGGCTGTGCCGAGGGAGAGGAGAGACACGATGGCTCGGAAGAATCGTCAGGTTGCCTTTCTCTTCAACGAGGCAGCCAATCTTACTACTGAGCGGATTGGTGGCAAGGCGAAGAGCCTTGTCACCATGGCCGGGATGGGAATGCCGGTTCCCCCTGGCTTTGCAGTTTCGACCGGCGTGTGTCGGGCGTATCTCGAGCATGCACGGTATCCGGGCCGGCTCGAGTGGCACATTCGGCGTTGCCTGAGCGCCCTTGAGAAGCAGACCGGGAAGCGGTTCGGCGATCCGTCGAATCCGCTTCTCGTGTCGGTTCGCTCGGGGGCGCCGGTTTCGATGCCCGGGATGATGGACACCGTCCTTAATCTCGGCATCACGCCGGAGGCGCTGCCCGCGCTCGAGAAGCTCGGGGGCACCATGTTTGCCGTGGACACACACAACCGCTTCCGGACGAGTTTCGGTAAGGTTGTCGGGTCCAAGGTAGACAACCCTTGGGAGCAACTCGAGCTTGCTTTTGAAGCGATCTGTCAGTCGTGGCTCAATGACCGCGCAGTGGACTATCGGCGCGTTCATAACATCTCCGAAGATATGGGGACGGCCATGATCGTACAGGCGATGGTCTTCGGGAACCTCGACCACAAGTCGGGAACCGGCGTTGTGTTCTCACGCAACGTCGCGACCGGAGACCCCGAAATCTACGGCGAGTTTCTTCCCGAAGCTCAGGGAGAGGATGTGGTTGGTGGAAGCGTTACGCCGCTGCCGATCTCATTCTTTGCGGAAATGTATCCCGAAGCCTTCAAACAGCTGACGGATACGCTCCGCATTCTCGAAGCGCGCGAGAAGGACGTCGTGGAGATCGAGTTCACCGTTGAGGCAGGTAAGCTCTGGACGTTGCAGTACCGGGTAGCGAAGCGTACCCCTATCGCAGCCGCGCGATTCGCGGTGCAGTCGGTGTGGGGAAAGCAGATCTCAAAGGTTCAGGCTATCGCGCGAGTGGGCGAGGCCGAAATCGACAAGATCCGTTGCCTGGAGTTCGACCCTCGGGATATAGTACACGCGAAAGTTTGCAACGCTGTTCTCGGGTCGGGCCTCTCGGCTTCGCCCGGCGCGGCAGTAGGCATCGCCATCTTCTCTTCAAGCCGCGCAAAGGAGCTTGCGGCAACGGGCAAGACGGTGGTGCTCATTCGTCCCGAGACTCATCCCGACGACTTTGCCGGGATGCTCGTCGCTGCGGCTATTGTTACGGAACAGGGCGGCACGACGTCGCACGCAGCAGTTGTTGCTCGTGGTCTCGGGAAGCCCGCAGTTGTCGGAGTGGGCAAGAGCCTGGATGTGATGGAAGGCGCTCTCGTCTCAGTTGACGGGTCTCGCGGCCTGGTCATCTCTGATGAGATGCCATTTGTCCAGGGCAAGCATCACAAGGAAGTCTCCATTTTCCTGAAGTGGTACGAGGAGGCTCGACCCAAGGGAAACTGGGATTTCGCGGCGACCCAGTGTCAGTACTCGGCGAACGTCATCCTCAATGACTTCTATCTCTCGGACGAAATGGCACGTCTCGTCCAGGGAACGGAGTGGGAGAGGGAGGCGAAAGATCTTCGGAATCGAGTTCACCATTGCGCGGCAGAAATATTCGCTGCCTATCTGTTGCTCGCGATCTCCGGGGAACTGAGGCACGGGTGGGACACTGGTTTCGAACGTGAGGGTTGGAAGAGTCCTGAGTTCGAGGTGCTTCACCAGAAATTCGGGCTTCTCTCTTTGGCAACCAGTATCGACCGTCGGTTCGACGCTCAGATATCGGTTGTGGAGAAACTCAATAGCCTGGATCGAAAGGACCAGATCGAGTTTCTCCGACTAGCTGTAGTCGCATTCAACACGTGGTCAGGGGGAAGCATTGGTGGTCCCAAGTGGGCGGTTATTGCTGAGGCAGTTCAGGGGTACCTCGAGGGTACGCTGAACCATTCGGTGTTCGTTGATAGAGTTTTTGATCTTCGCCACAACAGCGGGGTGCTCTTCAACAAACATCCGATGTTCTCGACGCTGACTGTTGAGAGGTCGTCTGGGATTCAGTCCCAGCTCGACATCAAGCGCCGAGTAAACACAATCGACAGCTTGGTTACTGGGCTTGCCGCTTTGGCAGGTGGATACTCGGAGTTTATCCGAACTGGCCTCTCGCCTTACGTTTCATCGTTGTGGCAGAAAGGCATCGGAAAATACTGGCAGGAGCCAGTACAACCATCAACTCGGTGGTAGAGAGGAGATGTCATGAAGTGTCAAGACCACCAAGGACAGGTGGTTGAAGTAGGCGGTCTAACGGTCCATTTGGGGGGCGTGCTGTATCATCCCCTGATGGACCTTTCGATCTACAATCTCGTCGTTCCGTTTCTGGAAGACGGCCATCCCAAACTTGCGAAGGTGCGGGAAGCGATGGGATCATCGGGGGTGCTTCTGCACTACCCGATTCCAGACTACTGTGCTCCGCCATCGAACTGGAGAGAGTTTCTGGACTTCATGGTGGCGCAGCTCAGAGGAAACCAGAAGGTAATCGCCTTCTGCGCAGGCGGCCATGGCCGGACGGGGACGTTCCTCGCTTCGCTCATTGCCCGCCTCGAGCCCGAGATCGAAGATCCGGTAGAGGAAGCTCGCAATCGTTACTGCGAGAAGGCAGTCGAGACCAAAGAACAGGCGGCAGCGGTTTTTGCCCTCAAGGGCCAGCCGCTGCCTGCTAAGTACAACGATCTGCACTAAAGGGAAGGAAGGAGACGATGATGAATCTTCCCACGTCGAAGTTCACGATGGCCGGCACCGAAGGGACCGGCGAGTACGTTGGAGTCGCCGATACGGCGCGCGGCACAGTGGCGGTGCGTCAGTACCGGCCGGGTTCGTTCCGGATCCGAGTCGAGCCCAAGTCAGTCAAGGCGGCGGCAGTGATCGGCCGGAAACTGACGCGCAAGAACGGCTGGAAGCAGCCGGGTGACGGCGGTCAGAACCGGTTCTCCAAGGTGATGGGGACCATGGGCCTCGCCGGCGTGCTCAAGGAGGCGTCCGACGCCCTGGGCGTCGGGGCGCTGAAAACCACCGAGCTGGACTCGGTGGCGGCGCTGCGCCACGTGGCGAAGCTCGCCGGTGCGACGGTGTCCGCTCGGGACAACAAGACCACCGTCCTGGCGAAGGCCACGAGGGTGAACGAACAGCCGAACCCGTGAAAGGGTTGTGGGCGGTGCTCTGCACCGCCCACTTTTTTTATTTTTGACAGAGATTATTAAAACACGTATAAAGATCCGGATAGGAGGATCCTATGTTTGGTTTTCCATGTGGTCGTTGTGGTCGTCAGGAGATTCTCCATGACGAGCTTGAAACTCTCCTCGGATACTTTAACAGTGGGCGCTGGCCTGATCTGGAGTATCAAGAGGAGCCGTACCTTGTTGATATCAGTACCCAAGAGGAGTTCGAGAGTTTTCTTGCGTCTCGTCTGACCAGATGTCGGAATTTTCTTCTGGATGGTCACTCGTTCCAGTATCGAAAGAAGGATGAGCCCAATCTGGTTCAACTGTTTGCCACGGGCGGCAGCAGATTTGCAGGATTCGAGCCACCCCATCTCACCGAACGTGTTGGACGAGCTGCCAAGCGAATCGCGCGTCGCAGGGAACGGGAAGCTGAGAAGCGGTTCGTGCAAGGCTTCCATCCACCAGTTCATACACTCATACACTTCGATGGTCGCCGCTCTTTCGTCGCCATTGGCGAATGACATCCGCCGCCCTTCTCGGGCGGCCTTTTCTTTCTGGCTAAAAGAGTTTAATTTTGATAACTTCAAGAGAATGAATCCGATATTTAAGGCATACGACATACGGGGAAAGTATCCCGAGGAGGTTAATGAGGAGATGGCCTTTAAGATTGGACGAGCAGTGTCCCTTAATTTAGGTGCCAAAAAATTGGTTGTCGGTCATGATGCACGGACATCGTCGGACGAGCTAGTTAAGAGTCTGGTGGATGGGATTACCAGTACCGGTTGCGACGTGACTCTCATCGACGAGACGACCACGCCGCTTTTTTATTTCTGCGTGAATTCGTTTAAAACCGATGGGGGAATCATGGTGACTGCCTCGCACAACATCACCGGTGTTAATGGATTTAAAATCGTGGGTCCGGGCGGGGTTTCAATCGGAGGCGAAACAGGACTTAAGGATGTTGAACAACTTCTTGATACCCCAGTTTCAGAGGGTATAAAAAAAGGTTCTGTAGACAAGCAAAAATTGATTGATGATTACATCAATTTTTTGATCGAACTGAGTGGTATTATGGATCCGATTCCTAGACTTGAGC
>MGJZ01000024.1 GCA_001794525.1 Candidatus Yanofskybacteria bacterium RIFCSPHIGHO2_02_FULL_50_12
GAGACGAGTTAAACGTCAAAAAAGTTGTCTATAAGAAAAGTATAGAGGGAGAGTTGGAATTCGATTTGAATCTCACCCCCGAACTGCTTATGGAGGGCTATGCGCGCGAAGCGATGCGGCAGATTCAAGATATGCGCAAGGAAGCGAAGTATCAGATGGACGAGCAAGCAACTATACACTGGCACAGCTTCGATGAGGGCGTGGTTCGGGCGATGGAAAACTGGTCCGAAGAAATCAAAAGAGACACAGTTTTAAACGCATTTGAAAAGCACCGCAAAGATGGGTTAGTGTATGACGTGGAAAAAGAAACCGAACTGGCTCCGAATAAAAAAATCTGGCTCGCCGTCAAAAAGTAATCGTCTATGGAGAAAGAAAAAATAATAGAAAAATTGAAAGGCGAAGGTTATGATGAGGTCTATGAGTGGGAAGATAAGCCAGATGCACATTATTCTGCTCATAAACATAATTTCGATACGAAACTAGTTATCTTGGAAGGTGAATTGAGCATTGAAATTCAGATGGTTTATGGCAAAAAAATATTACGGCCCGGAGAAGAAATGGTGATCCCAAAAGAAACATTTCATGCGGCTTGGGCCGGACCGACAGGTTGCAAATACATCGTCGGAGAAAAACATAAATGAAACGAGTTTTTATAATCCACTGCTGGCAGGGAACCCCGAATGATTTTTGGTATCCTTGGCTGAAAAATGAGCTTGAGAAAAAAGGCTTCGATGTGTATTTGCCTGACATGCCTGACACCGATAAACCTAAAATAGAACCTTGGGTCTCTACTCTTCAGAATCTAGTAGGAAAAATGGACGAGGAAACCTACTTCATAGGACACAGTATTGGTTGCCAAACTATCTTAAGGTTCTTAGAAAGGGCGAGCGACTTTGATCGCTTAGGAGGAATTGTATTTGTTGCTCCCTGGCTTGCGCTTAAAGGCCTGAAGACTGAAGAGGAAATTGAAATTGCAAAACCGTGGTTAGAACCGCTAAATAATTCGAAGATTTTTAGATCTACGTCAGGCAAGTTAGTAGCGATATTTTCAAAAGATGATCCTTATGTACCGATTGAAAATGCTGATAAATTTAAAGAAAGTTTTGGGGCACAAGTCGTAATTGAAGACGGCAAGGGACATTATGACAGTGAAGATGTGACAGAACTACCTATTGCATTAGAAAATTTATTAAAATTATCTAATGATTAAAGTTGTTATTGTTCATGGCTGCCCTTCGGATGAGGAGAAAGGAATGAGTTCTGAAACGCGGACTTATGACAAGCATTGGATTCCATGGATTAAAGAAAAACTAATCAGTAATGGAATAGAAGTTGAAACTCCCCTCATGCCGGATCCATGGGAGCCAAGTTACGAAAAATTTAAAGGGGCTTTTGATTCTTTTGAAGTTGATGAAGACTCAGTCTTAATTGGACATAGTTGCGGTTCAGCTTTTCTGGTTCGCTGGCTCGGAGATACCAAGAAGAATGTTTCCAAACTGATTTTAGTAGCTCCTTGGAAAATTCCGGATCAAGACGATAATTTTAGAAAAAGTTTCTACGGATATTCAATCGATCAAACCATTAAGAATCGAGTAGGTAATATAGTTATTTTTACATCTGATAATGAGGAGGAAGAAGGAAAAGAAAGCGCGAGGATATTCCATGGTGCTCTGGGCGGAGAAGTTGTTAATTTGCCTGGCAGGGGACACTATACTCAAGGTGATATGGGAACAACCCAATTTCCGGAGTTATTAGAAGTGATTTTAAAATGAGAACACGAGCGATTGTGATTAAAAAGGAAATGGCACGGGAGTACGATCAGCTTGTGACCTGCTACTCGGAGGATTACGGCACACTGCGCGCGTCCGCGCGCAGTGTCTGCAAGCCCAGATCGCTTCAGTCAATGCATCTGGATGTGCTCAATCTCATCGAATTTGAGTTAGTCCATGGCAAAGCTTTGCCAATCATCGCCTCGGCCCAAGTACTCAATCAATTTTCCGATATCAAAACTTCCTTGCCCCGCCTAGCCTCCGCTCA
>MGJZ01000025.1:0-1773 GCA_001794525.1 Candidatus Yanofskybacteria bacterium RIFCSPHIGHO2_02_FULL_50_12
CGCTACGCGGGCCCGGAGTCAGTAAATCGGGATGTGTTCTCCGATGTATCGTAATCTCATGCGACCAGATCGAGTGAGCGGAACTTCATCCGGAACTATTTCTCCATCATCGTAACCTATCGCGAAGAAAGTGCAGGACTCACGTCCAATTTTAACCGCGAATTCTTCGTCATGGATCCTCTGGTCCAGATACTGTGGTGGGCCTTGGAAAGGGATGAAACCGATGAAGTAACCGCGGCGAGTCCATTCTTCAGGAACCCGAAATAACACAACTACTTTCCAACCTCGCCAGACCAGGTACCAGTGGTTCCACCACCTTGTCTTGGGTACACGCGGGTCTCCTTCCTCTCGGATTCCTCTTGGTTTGAGAATTCCTTCGTACGGCTTCCAAGCCATGACTCCTCCAATTATCATATAGTACCATAAAAGTTTAGATTTGCAAGAAAAAATCGCTCGGCGCCGACGGGCCCGAGCGATCAGTAGATCGGGACTGTTTTCATGTTTTGGATGGTGGCGAGAAGCCAGTCCCAACGATAAAAGATGAGGGGTATCTCCAAACCCCCTCGATCAAGAGCAAAGAAGATTCGGTCTTCGTGTTTGACTTCTACCGCGAATCGACGTTGGTATCTCCAATCTTCGGTGATTTTCATTCTTCGCTGGCCGGATAAGAGACCGTCCAATGAAGCTAACATGTATCCCACGCGGTATCCCTCTCGGACATTCTTTTCCGGGACCTCAAGGACTCTTGCTTCATGCCACCACTCTTTACGAAGTCGATTTTCGTTCCACCAACGTGTAGGGGGAAGAAATCGGTCTCCCAAGATCAGCTTACCTTTGGGCACCGGACCTTTGTACTTGATCACATGGACCTCCAAGTCAATTCATATTGTACCACTAAACTGAAATTTTGCAATATTAGACCACGCTCGATTTTTATTGTATATACAGAGAAGTTCAAGGAGCGCTCATGGAATTACGAAAAGAGAAAGTATTACTTGAAGCTGTGCTGACGTATCTTGTGCGGGATGCCAAGGTATCGTTGTCATTAAAGCCAAAGCGGGAGGAAGGAGAAAGAAAGATCGGCGAGGGCAGCAGGAATGGTCTTGGCGGTGGACGAGAGCTGGGAGAATCACTCATTGACGCCGCGATTCGGGAAGTCTTTGAGGAATCCGGCGTAAGGCTTTGTACCCACCATCTCACCAAGAAAGCCATCGCGAACTTCCATAACACTAAATCAGACGGTTCGGTGTTCACATGTCGAGTCCATGTGTATCTGGCAACCGGATGGTTCGGCGAGCCACAATCAGTACCCGGTCACATGATTGACCCTCAATGGTACTCCTTCAAAGAACTACCAGTGGACGAAATGATGCCCGCTGACCGGTTCTGGGTTCCGCCCCTTCTGCTTCACCCTGGCTTACTAGTGGTGGATGCTCACTATGAGCAAGGACAACAGCGGCTGAAGAGAGGAACGATAATCGACATTAAACAGGTCGATACGCTGCCCATTTGAGCCGGTACTAAAGTACCGGCTTTTCGTTATCTTCATCTATTCCCTAGACCATAAACTCATGAAAAAGTTAATCGTCGTAGTTGCTATCGGCATTGTCCTTACGGTCGCCGGCTTTTTATATTGGCGCAATGATTCTCCAGTTTTCCTGATTGTGTCGCCAAGCATCCAATCAACAGAGACTCCCACAACTCTTCCAGCGAAAACGATATCGCCGCCGCAATCAACAACAGGATTGATTTTGCACAAGGTGCCCTTTACTG
>MGJZ01000025.1:1813-13136 GCA_001794525.1 Candidatus Yanofskybacteria bacterium RIFCSPHIGHO2_02_FULL_50_12
AAACGCCTGCGAAGAAGCATCCATCCTCATGGCGATGCATTGGGTCCGCGGCACGACCTTTACCAATCCTCGTCAGGAGATCTATGATCTTTCGGTCTGGGAGGAAAAAACATACGGCGACTGGTACGACCGCTCGGCTAAAGATACGGCCCAGATGATCAAAGACTATTTTGATTACGACAATGTGGAATACAAAGAGGATATTCATATCGAAGATATTAAAGAAGCACTGGCCGCCGGCGGAGTAGTTGTCGTCCCTATCGATGGCCAGAAAGTCGGCAATCCGTTCTATGCCCAGCCGGGCCCGATAGCTCACATGATGATAGTCATCGGTTACGATTCGAAAACCAAGGAATTTATCACTAATGATCCAGGTACGCGCCGGGGTGCCGGATACCGTTATAGCGAGCAAAAATTCATTGATGCAGTACGCGACTATCCCACCGGTAAGTATCAGCCGATTACTGAAATCAAACGCAATATGATAATTGTTTTTAAGGATTAAATAAGGCCTTGCTTTTTTCCAAGAAATAGGCTAGTATATACCCATCATGTTTGCTGTCATCAAAACCGGGGGAAAACAATATAAGGTCTCCGAGGGAGATGTGTTAATGGTTGAAAAACTCAACGTAGAGGGAGATTCTATTACCTTTGATCAAGTCCTCATGACTGCCGACGGCGAGACGATCAATCTTGGTAAGCCTATCCTTAGTGGCGTCATGGTGACCGCAAAGGTTCTCGAAGAAGGCAAGGCTAAAAAGAAGATGGTGTTTCGATATAAGGCTAAAACCCGTCAGCGCAAGAAAAAAGGCCATCGCCAGCCGTATACTAAAGTCCAGATAACTAAAATATCCGCCTAGGCGGATATTTTAGTTATCTGCGGCTCTCCAACGCATTTCTCAACGTAATCTCGTCCGCGTATTCCAAATTTGAGCCGGAAGCAAGACCGCGGCCAAGGCGGGTGATAGTGATACTGTCCCGCGAAGTGAAATAATCCCGCAGATACAAAGCGGTAGTTTCTCCGGTCGTGCTTGGGTTGGTGGCGAGTATTAATTCTACTGGACTGTTTGCGATTAGAGTAGCCACGCGCTGTTCAAGCTCTTTAATCCGCAAATTTTGCGGCAGGACGCCATCGAGCGGGTTGATCGATCCGCCTAGCACATGATAGAGGCCTTTGTATAAACCAGTTTTCTCCACGGAATCTAAGTCAGTCACTTTTTCCACGACCAAAAGTTTTGTCCGATCTCTTCCCGGATTGGAGCACACGCCACAAAGTCCGTTATCCGAAAGATTAAAGCATTCCCCGCAAAGGGAGATTTCTTTTTTAAGGTTAGCGACGGCGAAACCAAGTTCCTGAAGCTCGGCTTCGGGTTTTTCAAGCAAAGCTAAAACAAAACGAGCGGCCTGGCGCGGCCCTACGCCGGGCAGTTTCTGAAATAATTTAGCAATTTGTTTGAATTTTCGATCCATTTTAAAATCCCATGTCGCCTACATTTTGGCCGTATTCGAGCATCTCATCAGTGTAGCCGGAAGCGCTATCCAAGTGGAAGCGCAAGCTGGCCGGATCGATGCGGAATTTAATTTCCCCGGTGGGGCCGTTGCGATGCTTGGCGATGATAAGCTCTGCAGTGTTGATTTTTGCCGGGTCGACATCCTCGCGGCTTTTGTTCTTGTCCTCGCGATGGATGAACATTACGCAGTCCGAGTCCTGTTCAATCGCACCGGATTCTCGCAAATCAGAAAGTTTTGGTTTATGGCCATCGCGCTGCTCAATCGCCCGAGAAAGCTGGGACAATGCGATGATCGGGACGTTGAGTTCCTTGGCTAATCCTTTGAGGCCGCGCGAAATTTCCGTGACTTGCTGGACGGGACTGTCGTAATTCCTCCGAGCACTCATCAATTGGAGATAGTCGACCAAAAGCAGGCCCAAACCAGCCTCCTGCTTGAGCCGTCGAGCCATAGCTCTCATCTGAAGAATATTCGGGGAAGAGGAATCGTCAATGTATAGGGGCAGTTTCTTGAGCTCATCGCAAGCCATCGTTACGCGGAGCAGTTCATTGCCGTCGTGGGCCAATTTGCCCGTTCTTAACTCCCACAGGCTTACGCCTGAAGCGACCGCGATGAAGCGGTCCACCACCTGGTCGATGGACATTTCCATGCTAAAAAAGCCCACGGGAATGCCCTGCTTAGCCACATTATAAGCTAAGTTGATGGCGAACGCGGTTTTCCCAACTGAAGGGCGCGCCGCCAGAACAATAAGATCTGATCTTTGCAAGCCGCCGAGGAGATTGTCGAGATCCAGATACCCCGTTTTGTGGCCGCGCAATTCGCCGTCATGCTGGGTGGTAATCCGCTCGATCGCTTCGTCAAGCGTAGAGCCGACCGGCAAGAAATTCTTAGTCAGTGATTTTTGAGATACGGAAAAAAGCTTCCGCTCCGCCTCATCCAGTAGATTTTCGATGTCCTCCTCCTCGCGGTAGCCCAAGCCGATGATGTGATGAGCCGCATCTATGAGATCACGAAGCGTTTTCTTGCGCTGAACGATCTTGGCGTAAGAAGCAATATGGGCTGAGGTAGGTACTTCATTTGCCAGTGACGAGAGATAGGCCATACCGCCGATCTGCTCCAAGACGCCCATCTCGCCGAGCTTGTTTGAAAGAGAAAGCAGGTCGATCGGCTCGCGGCGATCGAAAAGACTCATCGCCGCCTGATAGACGAGCTGATGATTCCGGTCGTAGAAGTCCTCCTGGCGGGTAATATCCGCGACTTTATTGATCGCTTCCTTATCAATCAGCATTGCGCCAAGCAATGACTTCTCGGCATCGAGGTTCTGCGGCGGCAGTTTGGAGGGAGAGATAGTAGACATGACCTCGGTATTATCGCAACATTCAAAAACAACGCAAGCGGATATCTTGCTCTGCTGGGGACAAATTTGTTGATTACTTAAGACTGACGAGGGGACCGGCGGGGGTGTCACTGATGGTATAGCTTTGAGATTCGATCTGGGCGCGGAGGCGGTCTGCTTCGGCCCAGTTTTTGTTTTTACGGGCTTCCTCGCGCTGTTCGGCTAAGGCAAGAATCTCATCAGGGATTTCCTGATCTTCCGGTTCGGGAATAATGCCGAGAACATCATGGACAGTATTCAGGAATGTTTTGATCGAACCGGCTTGAGATTCAGAAAGTTCGTTGGAAACCAAGATTGGATTAACATTCCGAATTAATTCAAATACCGCACCAAGCGCGCCAGGCGTGTTAAAATCGTCGTTAAGTGCCGCATAGAATCCTTCGGCGCCTTCCTTTAGATATTCTTCCGGTTTTTCATTTCCCGTGCCTTTGGCTTGTCCGAGTCGAGCCGAAAATCCGGCAATTCTCTTTGAGGCCGCGTCCGATTGGTCAAGGAGCGTATCGTTATAGTCTAGCGGCGAACGGTAATGGCCGGAAAGAATATATAATCGGGCTGCTTGGGGAGAGATTTGTTTTAAAACATCTTTGATGGTCACGAAATTGCCAAGCGATTTTGACATTTTTTTGCCGTTTACGGTCAAGGAACCGACATGCATCCAGTATTTTGCGAGCGGGGATTTTCCGGAAACTGATTCCTGCTGGGCGATCTCGGCTTCGTGGTGGGGGAATTTAATGTCTACGCCGCCGCCGTGAATGTCATATTGAGGACCGAAGATCTTTTCAGTAATGGCCGTATCCTCGATATGCCAGCCCGGCCGACCTCGTCCCAAAGGTGAATCCCAGCCAATCTCTTCATGTCCGGCATCTGCCGGAAATAGTTTCCATAGAGCAAAATCTCCCGGGTTACGTTTATTGACGCTTTCGTCGATGCGGCTTATCGAATCTTCCGCTTGTTGAGAGGTACGACCCGAGAGTTTGCCGTATTCTGGAAAAGTCGCGAGGTCAAAATAATATCCGTCGCCTTCAATGAAATAGCTGTGGCCGGTGTCCACGAGCCGCTTCACTTGATCCACGATTTCGTCGATGTATTCAGTGGCGGGAGCGTATTGGCTTACTGCGTCCACGCCCAGCGCCTTCATATCCTCAAAGTAAATCTTTGTATACTTTTCGGCTATTGATTTGTAATCGGTATCTTCTTCAGTGGCCCGAGCGATTATTTTATCATCAATGTCGGTGATATTTTGCAGATATTGGACCTCAAAATTTTTGTGGCGAAGGTATTTCGCGAATGCGTCAAACAACACATAGGTCTTGGCATGACCAAGGTGAGGTACGTCATAGACGGTTGGGCCGCAGACGAACATGCGGACCTTGTTCTGCTCCATTGGCTGGAATTCCTCCTTTTGGCCCGATAGGGTGTTATAAACAATCATCGGCTGATAGCGAATTCTACGAGTGCATAAACAATCCAAAAAGCCAGAAGCATGAACCCTTCCTTTTTTGTTATTGTCCTGCCCGAACGCATGAATTTTATCAAAACCAAGGAAGCCATTACCATGAATACCCCGGTAACATACACTATCTTCACGGGGAATTGGAATGGGTTTATGAGAGACAACACTCCCACTACGATGGTGGCGTCTGCTAGGACCGTGCCCAAGATATCCCCGACGGCCAGTCCGTCATCCTTGTTCCGGATTGCTTTGAGCGAGTAGAACAGCTCCGGCATCGTTGTTCCCAAGCCGACGACCAGCATGCCGATGATGATAGGGGTTATCTGGAGCGCATTGGCCAGAGCAGTTGCCGATATCACAGTGAAATGCGCGCCGACAAGAAGGATGACCATTGCGAACAGAAGCAGAAAGATATTTTTGTATAAGCCTTTTCCGTTGCGAAAAACATGCGATGACGCTTCTCCGCTCCTAAAGACAAAGTAGTAGAAGATGGCGCCGGAAAGAATAAGCGCCGCTCCCTCTATCCTGGAGTAATAGCCGTCCAACCCGAAAATTACAGGCAATAACAGCAAGAATGGATATGTGCGGATATTCTTCAGCACCTTGCTTTCTATTTTGAGACCGCGATCGGCGGAAATGATGAGTAATGCGAATATAAGGGACAGGTCGGCGATGTTCGAACCGAACAATGTACCCAAGCCGAATTCCGGGATACCCTTGATCGCTGAGTTTATAGAGATGAGCGCTTCAGGTAATATCGAAATGAAAGCGACTATGATAAAACCGATGACGTATCTGGATATGTCAAAATGTTCCGCAAGTTTAGCAGAATGTTTGGTTGCTAATATCGCGCCTCTCACGACTAAGTACAGAGAAAACGCAAAAATAAGTATATTTTGTACCATTGCTTAAATTGTAGCATAATTGACATCGCCCCTCGAGGGGATATTATTGGTTCAGGAGGTTTGGAATGGTCGAGTACCTTATAGAGATGCGGCATGGACCTGCAATGAGAGTTGAGTGTCCGACCGTTCTGGGCCTGGCACCTCAGGATAGCGATCCGATCGCCTTGGAACAGGCGCGGAAGCGGCTAGCGATCCATAAAGGTAAATTCACCCCGGAGCGATTCCGAGCCCGGGGCGGTGTAAGGATTGTTCGCAACCTTTTGCCTGGAAGTCGGTATCCCAAGTATCGAGTGGTGGTATTTCCACCGCTTGATCTCCGTACTGCTAGCCAGAATGACATCCTGCATCTGGCTGAACGGGTGCCGTATGCCTGGTTGGATCCAGCTGTGGGTAGACCTTGGCCAGCCGCGAAGCTGACGAACGGCTGCTATTTGGTCACCAGAGACGGCCAACATGTTCTTCTGTCGCAGGGCGACTACATTGTCCGAGCAAAAGATAAGCCGCCTACCTACGGATACGTTCGGTATTTAGTTCACGAAACCCAGTCCCTTCTACTGGTCCCGAACGGTCCACCGTTCTGACCCTTGCGCCCGCCTCTGGCGGGCGCTCCTTTTTCTTCCAATTAGCAGTCTTGACACTTGAGTGCTAATCGGAATATAATACCGCTGTAATATATGTCTAATCAATTTGGAATAAGTCAGCGGCAAGATGTCCTTCTGAAGTTCATCATTCAGGAGTTTGTGCGTGCGGCAAAACCGGTTTCTTCGGCGCTGATTCATCGCAAATCTCGGCTCCATGTGAGTCCGGCTACGATTCGCAACGAGATGAATAACCTGGAGCAGATGGGCTACTTGAGCCAACTCCATACTTCCGGTGGCCGAATTCCGACTGATAAAGCGTATCGATATTTTGTGAATAGCCTGAATATTGAACGAACGGGTCCGGGAATGGAAGAAAAACGAGCTATCCGGAGCGCGATAGCAGAAGCCGGTCGAGACCCTCGCTCCATTAACAAAGCGATGGGCGATGCGTTGTCTAAACTTACGGCCAATCTGGTCATCACTGGCATTGATGAGGATTTTTTCAAATTCGGACTCTCGCAGATGATGAATATGCCTGAATTCCACGAGTTCGATCGCATGTTCCAACTTACGAATTTCTTCGACGAGTTCGACCGCATGTTTAGCCAATTGGAGCGACAAATGTTCGGCAGCCGGCCCGATATCCGAACTATTCAAGTCTCGATCGGCCGCGAGAATCCGTTTAGCCCGATCAAAGAAGAATCAGTGATTGCGGCCCAATATCTCCTGCCCAAGGGATTCGTGGGAACACTAACCCTGATCGGTCCGACACGCATGGACTACGAACGGAATATTTCCCTGATAAAATTCGCTAAAGAAGAATTAGAACGAATCACATGACCAACGACGAACCAAAAAAAGAAGAAGTGATAGATCACGAAACAAAAGAGCAGGAGTACCTCGATAATTGGAAGCGTGAGCGGGCCGATTTCCTGAATTATAAAAAAGACGAGGCCCGGCGAGTCGAGGAGTTTGTAAAATTCGCGAATGAAGATGTAATTCTGGAGATACTGGAGATTGTGGACGATCTGGAGATTGCAGTTCGTGAAGTAAAAGACATCGGCCTCGAAAGCATCATCAAAAAATTTCAGGACTTATTCAAGAAATACGAGGTGGAAAAGATACCGGTCGAGGGCAAGCAATTTGATCCCGAGTTACACGAAGCCATAGAAACGGAGAAGGAAGGGACCAAACTGGCAGAGATAAGATCGGGATACATAATGCGTGGCAAAGTCATCAGGCCCGCCCGCGTAAAAATTATTAAATAATTCACCTTAGCAAGGTATAAACCATGAGTAAAATATTAGGAATCGATCTTGGAACTACAAATTCAGCGATGGCGGTCGTGGAAATCGGTCAGCCGCGTATTTTAGAAAACAAAGAAGGCATGCGCACTACGCCTTCGGTTGTTGCGATGGGCAAGAACGGCGAGCGATATGTCGGTGTTACTGCTAAACGACAGGCCGTCACCAATCCGGCCAACACGATCTATTCCGTAAAGCGGCTCATTGGCCGCCGATTTTCCGATCCGGAAGTTCAACGAGATAAACAGCTTCTCCCGTATGAAATCCGTGAGGGTCAGCATGGTGATGTGGAGGTAAAACTAGGTAGTGAATGGAAAAAGCCGGCTGAAATCTCGGCCATGATTCTGCAGAAGTTGAAAGCCGATGCCGAAGACCGCTTAGGCGATAAAATCACCGAGGCCATCATCACGGTGCCGGCGTATTTCGACGATTCCCAGCGTAAAGCAACCAAAGATGCAGGTGAAATCGCCGGTTTGACCGTAAAGCGCGTGATCAACGAGCCAACCGCGGCCGCGCTTGCATATGGATTCAATAAAAAGAAGGACGAGAAAATCGTCGTTTATGACTTTGGCGGCGGCACCCTTGATATTTCCGTGCTGGAAGTATCGGAGGATACCATCGAAGTTCGCAGCACAGGCGGCGATACACACTTAGGCGGAGATGATATTGATCAAAAAATCATCCAGTATTTCATCGATGAATTCAGAAAAGAATCTGGTATGGATGTGTCGAAGGATCAACTGGTCGTCCAGCGCCTGAAGGACGCGGCTGAAAAGGCTAAACATGAATTGTCGAGTACCCTCCAGACTGAAGTGAATATTCCTTTCTTGACCGCTGATGCTTCTGGACCGAAGCACTTTAATATGTCCTTTACGCGAGCCAAACTTGAAGAACTAACCCGCGACCTTGTCGAGAAATCAATCCAACTCACCAAAAAGACGGTTGAGGATGCAGGAATGAAACTCTCTGACATCCACGAGGTGGTGATGGTTGGTGGCCAGACCCGTATGCCGCTAATTGTTGAGGAGGTTAAGAAGTTATTTGGCAAAGAGCCGCACAAGGACATCAATCCTGATGAGGTCGTGGCGCTTGGTGCAGCCGTGCAGGGCGCAATCATGCAGGGCGATATCCGCGATGTGTTGTTGCTCGACGTGACGCCGTTGTCACTCGGCATTGAAACTCTCGGCGGCGTTTTCACCAAGATGATTGAGAAGAATACCACCGTGCCGGTTTCCAAGACCCAAGTATATTCAACCGCGGCTGATAATCAGCCGTCGGTGGAGATTCATGTGCTGCAAGGCGAACGGGCCATGGCCGCGGATAACAAAACACTTGGCCGATTCATTCTCGACGGTATTCCGCCCGCCCCGCGAGGCGTGCCGCAAGTAGAAGTCACTTTCGACATTGATGCGAACGGCATTCTCAATGTAAAAGCGAAAGACAAAGCTACCAACAAAGAGCAGTCGATTCACATCGAAGGTTCTTCGGGCCTAACGGAGGAAGAAAAGAAACGCATGGCTGCCGATGCCGAAAAATACGCGGCTGAAGATGCCAAGAAAAAAGAACTGGCTGAAGCGCGCAACATCGGCGAGACGCTCGCGTATACCACTGAAAAGATGGTCAAAGACAATGACGCAAAGATCAAAGAGGATGACAAGAAGGAATTGAATGATAAAATAGAAAAAGTTCGCTCCGCGCTTAAGTCAGACGATCTTACTACTATCAAATCTGCCACGGAAGATCTGTCTAAGTCTGCTCAACGTGTAGGCGGAGATCTATACAAACAGCAAACTCCGCCAGCTGGCGGACCCGCCGGGGAACAGCCTGCAGGGGAAGCATCGAAAGAGGAACCAAAAACCGAAGAATCCAAAAACTAACCTCTCCTCCCCACCACTTTCGACTACCAATCGCGTTCCCCAGCGAGGAACGCTCACTGCGTGCTCGTTTCGCTTTCGTCAAGACACTCGTCCGGCTACACCGAGACTTCGGTCATTGACGAACCATGCAAGCTCAATGCGCAAGCTAGTCGAGAAGTGATGGGGCTTCGCAATCTCTAAGAAAAATTAAAAGAACTTAATGGAAATACCGAAGATAATTTTTAAGTGGGCGTGGACGCTGGACAAGCGTCTTGCGCGTGATCCTAAGTGGGAAGAACCTTCTCGCGAACATATGATGGGTCTTGAGAAGAGGATAAGAGAGGAGTGGGAACCAGTCGGAGAAGATATTTTGAGGGAGATGTCAAAAATTACCAAATTAGCGTGGCACGAAAAAGACATCACCTGCTATATTAGTTATGGAATTACGCCCTTTTCGCACCCCCTTGTCATTAGCGGCAACTCGACTATCCACGACGTTACTCATGAGCTGATTCACCGGATTCTGTCCTATCCGAAGAACAAAGTTAAGAAATTTGAAAACCAGAATAGATTATGGGAGCGATATAAAGAGGAAACCGACTCATGCAAGATACACATTATTGTCCACGCTATTCATTCGGCTATTTATTTGAAAGTATTTAGTCAGGATGAGCTTGATGCTAATGTAAAACGTAGTCAGCCTTATTCTGATTACAAGAAATCATGGGATATTGTAAAGCGCGATGGATATGAAAATATCATCGCGGAGCTAACTAAAGGATCATGATTATTCGAGAGCATAAACCGGAGGATAGAGAAGCGATTGAGAAATGCATTGCAGAGTTTAATAAAGAAGAGCGTGTTTATACGCCCCATTTTTGGGTGGATTATGATGTTTCAAAACCTTATTTCGATTATCTAAACAAAAAGATTAGTGAGGGGAACGGCAAGATATTTGTAGCCGTCGAGGAAGGTAATATAGTTGGCTATGTAGCCGTAAAAATGGAGGTGGAAGATAGTCCGCGAAATGTTATCAAGAAATATGGATACATCTCCAACGTAATGATTCTCAAAGAGCATCGGGGCAAAGGTTTTGGTGAAGCGTTAGTCAAAAAAGCGGAGGAATTTACCAAGGAGAGCGGCGCGAATAACATTTCGCTTGATGTTCAGGTTGGAAACTCGGCTATTAATTTGTATCATAAACTTGGCTATAAAGAGTGCACGGTGTGGATGGAAAAGAAAATCGATGAATAGACAAACAAAATTGATTTCGTGGCATGTTTTGGTGGCGTTTTTAGCGTGGAAGTTGTGGGAGTATGGAAAGTACGCTTCGTTTAACTCCTTTACCGGTGTTGATCTCGAGCCGGCATCGGTCCTTAATTTCCTTTTACTTATTAGTGTGATCGTGCTGGGATATATTTTGTTCCAGCAGCGACGCTGGGCGTGGACGATTGGCGGGATTGTGGGATTACTTTTCTTGGCCATGCTGGGCTGGACACTTCTCAATCTGGTCGCGGTAGGGGCCTTACTTCTTTTTAACCTTTGGTCGGCGACGCGTGTACGACGGGAAATCCATGAGCGACGGATATTGAATATCGTCGATGCGTTCTATCATGGCTTACTACCAGTGGTACTCGGCTTATTCATCATGATTTCTTTTGCGGCATATCAGAGCCCATTTGCTGAAGAAGTAAAAAAGACCGACCGGTTGCCGAGCCAGGCTGAGACAATTGTTCGTAGTATTGTTGAAAAGACTATCGGCAATAAGGTGGAGGGCACTACGCCCCAACAGAAACAACGAGCAATCGACCAGGTTGCCTCACAGACTTTTCAGGAATTTAATCGAATCTTAAAGCCGTACTTTCAATATGCACCGCCGGTACTGGCATTCGGATTATTCTTGATCTTGTGGGGATTGTCATTCCTATTCGTATGGGCGGGCATGGTGATTGGCATGGCGCTATATTGGATATTGAAACGATTCAAAGTGGTTCGCATTGAAACTCGGCAAGTGGATGCGGAAGTGTTAGTTGTTTAAAAAGAAAAAACCGGGCACTGCACTGGAACAGTATACCCGGGGAGTAATTAGCAACGGCCATTCTGGTCGTTGCCACCAGCTAGGAAGCGAGGAACGCAAGGAATCCGATGAACCCGATGAACAGCAACGAATGTCCGACGACAGCTATACCGTCCCATAGGACTAAGTTGTACAGCGCCGGACCCTGGTCTGCGGTGGCAGATTCACACTGCTCGTCCGCGATCCAAGCTTGATCAGGTAAGTCAGGCAGACTCCGCGGGGCACCTGCGCTCCGCGCGAGA
>MGJZ01000025.1:13413-14777 GCA_001794525.1 Candidatus Yanofskybacteria bacterium RIFCSPHIGHO2_02_FULL_50_12
ACATAAAGACTACTATGCAATTCTAGGGGTGCCGCGCACGGCGAACCAGGATGAGATTAAAAAGGCCTATCGGAAGCTGGCTCACGAGCATCATCCGGACAAAAAACACGGCAACGAAGATAAATTTAAAGAGGTAAATGAAGCCTACCAGGTGCTTTCGGATCCGCAGAAGCGGAGCAATTACGATACCTTCGGTTTTGCATATAATGATGGTGGATTTGCTGGGAGCAACGGCGGATATGATTTCAACCCTCAAGATTTTTGGTCTATGTTTGGCGGCCAGCAGGGGCGGCGGGGAAATGCGGATGATGTCTTTGATATGTTTTCAGAAATGTTTGGCGGATTTCGTCAGCCGCACTATGAGGAGGAGCGGAAAGGGGACGATTTATTCATCGAAGTCTCAATTAGTAAAAAAGATCTCGGTACGACTCGAATGCTCGAGTATGATATTCAGGATGCATGTGAGGAGTGCAATGGCAGCGGTGTAGCCAAAGGCGCCAAAGTAATTTCCTGCGATACCTGTAAGGGCGCTGGACAGATCCGAGAGAGTTCAAAAAGCGGATTCGGGTACTATACACGCATTTCGGTGTGTCCTGCCTGCGGCGGGCGAGGCAAGAAGGCGGAAAAGGAATGCGAAATGTGCAGCGGTACTGGGCGATTCAAGACCCGCAAAAAAATGGAAATCCATATTCCCAAAGATTTACCGGGCACCTATCACGTCGTCGTGCCGCGCGGCGGCAACGCTGGCCGCGGTGGCCAGTCGCCGGGGGATTTGGTGGTTAATATCCGAGTTAAGTAAAACAACAGCCCATATGGAGCTGTTGCTCCGTATGGGCCTAGAACGTACATGCGCCTCTTTTGAAGGAAGGGGTGCCTGGTGGTGTCTCTCTGGCTGATTCGACCTGCCGCCGAATAATCCGGAGTACTTTGTGCGGCCCCAGGCGATAGGCGACAGGGATGATTCCTTCGTCCATCGGTATGGCCATGAGTCCGATCCCAGGTACTTCGATCATCCTGCAGAGGATTCCCGCCGGGTTGTGATAGATGTAATCGCCTCGTTGGAGCTCCTTGACCTCTACCTCCTCGGTCGGCTCCGGCTCAGCAAGTAGCTTATCAATCTCGTCGCGGAGGTCACGCAAGGACCCTTCGGTAGGAAGAGACATGTGCGCGACCCGTTGAGCCAGTTGCCTGATTCGTATTTTGTCAGTGAACTCTGCCATTGATACCTCCGACGCATATTATACAATATCAACACCGGTTTGCAAGATTAATTTGGTATACTAGAATCAATGGATTTATCGAAGTATGTTCCGCCATTAGATCTCGGACCGGGGATGCTGTTTGGAATTCTTGCTTTGGTGATA
>MGJZ01000025.1:14804-49967 GCA_001794525.1 Candidatus Yanofskybacteria bacterium RIFCSPHIGHO2_02_FULL_50_12
TCTTTGCATTTTCTGCGGGTCGAACAAGAATTTTGATTTCACTTCTGGCAATTTATGTCGCATTCTCTCTACAGACGGTCTTTCCGTATTTTTCCAAACTGCAGCAGCTGGCAACCTTCACAAAAGATTTGCCTACACTTCGGGTGATCGTTTTCTTGATCCTTTATGCGTTGGCGTTTGTATTACTAAATGGTTCGATTTTACGCGGCCGATTCAGTCTCGGAGAAACTTCATTCCTACCGGTTATCCTGATGGGCGTAGTCCAATTGGGGTTCATTCTCTCAATAGTATTCAATCTTGCACCGACGTTTTTCAGTATCAATGAGCGCCTGCCGAAAGATATAATTCCTTATCTGGCCACCCGCCAGGCGTTGTTCTATTGGTCCCTCGCACCAATCGTTCTTCTCCTATTCTCCCGTAATAAGTCTTGAACTTGCATGGTGGTTAGGAATTTAAAAACAGTAGGCGCCTAATTTTAGAGTTGATTGAAAGATAGAATCATGGTATTATCACTGCGTCTTTGACAAGGAGTTATTGGCATGAGCAAGCGCACCGAAGCATGGCAGAAGCACTGGGGCACTTCGTATGACTCGGAATTCAAGATCGCTACTATCATGGAAGTTTTACGCCGGATGTCCGAGAACGGAAAGCTTGGCAGAAACATCATTGACATCGGAACAGGCCGTATTCCGGTTACGATCTTGACTGATCGACGCAAACACAAAATCGTGGATGTCGATCTGTGCGTCGAGTTGATGCCTCATCCGTTTTGCCATAATCGGCTGCCAGTCAAGGCCGATATCGAGGAGCTCGTGGAGCCGTCGTTCTCGACCCGTCGAATAATGGCAAGAATCGCGAAGTTCCTCGACGTGCCTTTCCGCGGTCCTTCGCAAATCTTTGACTGCGCGATTCTCTCGGAGATTTTGAACTACATCGACGGTCCTCGTGTGCTGAAAGCGCTGCATCCGTTCATCAAGCCTGGCGGACTGGTCGTCATCTTGAACGGCCGCCGCGGCGATCGGGAGTTGTTTGTTCCAAATCCACCGAAGGACGAATCTGATATCATCTGGGCACTGTTGGATGGAGGATATCAGCCTATGTACGTCCAACCTTTCGATGAAAGGCTGATTCCGGACAAAAAAGCAGCCGAGATTCGAATGACGCTCATCACTGCCCGTCGAGCCGAAGGACCGATCAATAAACTCGCATGGGCTAACGAGGTGATCGCTTCAAGCTCCACCATCCCCACTACTGCGTAGTGGGGATCTTTCTTCATAAAAAGCGACTTGCTTAACTTTTCATCTAAAATCCTGTACAGTGCGCTCTAAGGAGTGGGTATGAGCCGATTTTGCCGGCACTGCGGCGGTACAGAGAGCCTTCGGAAACTCGCGGACAATTCGAATCTTTGTGAAAAAGAGTTTCAACGTCTCTACGCACACCTAAAAATCTCCTACCTTCGTACGACCGGCTTCATGACTTCAAAGGAAGAATGGCCGGATTTTGAAAACATGGCAGAACGATACCGAATCGAATCTGTCGATTCGATTGCAACAGGTCTCGAGGTGACCCCACGTAGAGTAAGAGATGTATTTCGACGATGTTTCCGTAAGCTCGTCGTTCCTTATCAAGCTCCCAAGTCGGCCTTAGTGTGTTCAACTCCAGAACATCCCACACGCCCGACCCCTTAGGGTCGGGCTTTTTATCCCTTGTTGGCTCGCTCTACGTATTCGCCGGTTTGAGTGTTGATGATGATGACGTCGTCTTGATTGATGAAGAGGGGGACGTTGACCGAGGCGCCGGTTTCGAGGACTACTTGTTTAGCGCCGCCTTGGGCGGTATCGCCGCGGATCGCCGGCGGCGCTTCAACGACTTTGAATTCCATTTTGACCGGCAATTCAACGCTGATGACCTTGTCTTCAAATGCAATCGCATCAAGGACAGTGTTAGGTTTTAAAAACTTGGTTGCATCGCCGAGAATATCAGCGAGTAGCTCGAATCGTTTAGAAGGGTCATTTTCAAGCGAGAACCAGTATTGATCGCGATGGGCGTAAAGATACTTTACTTTGCGCCGCTCGACGTCGGCTTCCTCAAAGACATCTGACTGGGCGAAATTCCGCTCTAGGACTTTGCCATTCATAAGATTGCGCATGCGGACTTGAACTGTGGGCCGGCGCTGCTGCATTTTCAAATGATGAGTTTCTAAGACCACATAGGGCGATCCCTCGTAGATAAAATAGGTTTTAGGTTTGAGTTCGTTTACGCCTAAAGACATAATGCCGAAATATCATAGCAAAATAGGGCACGTTTTCAATATTGACTTTTTGTATAGAAAGGAGTATAATATATAGATATGAAAGCTACCGCTATTTCTAAGCTTGTTTACTCGTTTGTGGCTGTTGCCATGATCCTCCTGCCGACTAAGCAGGTCTTTGCGTATTGGCAGCCGTACATGAAACCGATTAATAGTTCACTTGCTCAGCCTACGGAGCTCACCTGTAGTACGCTCGTCTCATTGGGCCTGGCTTGCACTAGTGGTCCGGCTGCACCGGCGTATCAGCCTCAATCCCGTGCATCAAACTCAGGTTTTGGTTTCAATATTTTTAGCAGCAAGGCTAAAGCTACGGATTCAAGCGACCCAGTGCTTACTGCCGCGATTGCTTCAGCTGGTGTAAAGAATATTGCCGGTCGTCAGATCACGCTCGTAAAAGCACCAGGTACTTCTGGAATTTACCAGCTGCTCAATGGTCGAAAACATGCGTTTCCAACGCTTGGTATTTTCTATGACTATGGCTACAAACTCGACATGGTTGAAACGATTAGTCAGCAACAGATCGACAAATATCCTCGAGCGTATTTGCTCCGCGTAAATAAAAAGAAAACCATCTACTATCTCACGGAGACGGGCATGGTGCGGCCGATGCCTGATGAAAAGAAAGTCTTCAACTCTTATGGCGACCGAAAGGAAGATGTCGTGGATATCAGCGAGAAAGAGTTTAATTTCTACCCTGTGAACCAATTCGTGTATCTCGAACATCCGCTCAATCGCGACGTGTTCCAAGTGACGAGCGAAGGAAAACGGTACCTCACCCCGATGGCTATCGCACGCATGAGGATTACTGAAGACCAAGTCGCGCCGATCAACCAGATCGAATTCGACTGGTACATGACCCTCGCACCGGTCATCTACTAACAGAACTCTCAAAAGCCGCCTCCGGGCGGCTTTTGACTTAAAGTAAAAAACTATGTACTATCACTGCCGGAGGTGAATATGCCGGCACGAGTAGTGCAATACATCGGCATCACGGGATTTACATCCCGAATGGCCGTTGAGTTCGCTCTTTCTCAATTTTCGCATACTGTTCCGCAGAAGCTAATGGTTGGCGTGCTCGCAAGCTGGAAGTCGCTTCGGGGCTTGCCAATGAGGGAATATTGGCAACAGCAAACGCCGCGAGCGAAAGATGTTCCGGAGTTATTCCTTAATGACCCTCGGGTGCTCAATCTCGTTCATTACAGTGCTGATAACAGTGCACATGAACGGAGTGTGCTCTGGAAGGATCTCGCGAAGATTCAAGAAACTGCTGGTCTGAATTTCCACGGATTCCAGTTGAACCTGGCGTGGCCGCCGGTCTATGTGCTGGATGAGTGGCGAGCCGTGTTCGGATATAAGCACACGATCGTCTTGCAAGTTGGTCGGGACGCGATCCTTGCCGTCGATGGACATCCGCGAAAGCTTGCGGAGATGTTGAAGCACTATGGCGGTGTCGTGGATTACATGCTGTTCGATATGAGCGGTGGAGAAGGTCGGACATTGGATGTTTCGAAAGCCCTTCCGATTCTCGACGTGATTCACGAAGTAGCGGCCGCTTCGGCTACTAAGGTTTCAGTGGCCGGTGGTTTGGAACCGGACACACTCCACTTGCTCGAGCCGATCCTGAAGCGATACCCGGACATTTCGTGGGATGCACAAAAAGGCGTCCGTGACGCTGACAACAATCTCGATTCCTCGAGAGTCAAGAAGTATCTCGAACGGTCGCTTGCTATGACCTCGATCGGTCGCGCCTAAGGCGCGACCGACTTTTTTTATTTTAAATCAGATATCTTGAAATCCGGATAACCGGAAAGAAAGTCTTTAAAAGAGGCTTCGTTCTTCCCTTCGAGTTGAACAATAACAGGCTGAAGGATTCCGTTTTCGAGTTTTGCTTTTTTGATATTCAGGATTTTATCATTCCACATTGTCCAGGTTCCCGGTTCGGGATTCAAGGCGCGGATTTGATTGAAAATCTGCTGGGTCGGTTTTGACCAATCGATGCGACCATCTTCGCGGGTAAATATCTTGGTAAATGTAGCATGATGATGCTCCTGTTCCTCCGACTCTAGCGTGTCGCGGTTTTCAATGGCGGTTAGCAGCATCTGGCCTCCTTCGTTTGCCAACCGGTCATGCAGTTCCGGGTAGGTTTCATCGGGATCGATGGACATAGCCAACTGCAGCAGAATCGGACCGTGATCTACTTCGGCATCAAGCTGCATGACGGTAATGCCGGTTTCGATATCCCCGTTAAAAATTGCTGTCTGAATGGGTGTAGGACCTCGATATTTAGGGAGTAGGGAAGGGTGGATATTAAGAAATCCCTTTTGAGGGATATCCAAATAACGCTTGGGAAGGATGTTCCCATAAGCAACAGCCACCCCAAAGATGGGGCTTAAAAACTTAAAAATTTCAAAGAATACATCGTCTTTAAGAGAGGGAGGTTGGTGGACAGGGAGATCAAGCTCAAGCGCCGCCAGTTTCACTGGCGGCGCGGTCATTACCTTTTTCCTTCCGACCGGCTGATCGGGTACCGTAATGACCGTGATTTGATGACCAGCACTATGTAGTGCCTTGAGTGCAGGTACTGCGAACTCCGAAGTTCCAAAAAAAGCGATATTAGCCATTGGCGCGATCTTTGATCGTCTTTCCGTTCAAATGGTCAGTCTCGTGCTGAAAAACGCGAGCCAGGAATCCACGCGCTTTGATCTTTATCTTTTCACCATGCTCATTGACCGCCTTGAGCATGACCTTCTTCGACCGCTTAATTTCGAAATAATAGCCGGGGATTGAGAGACAGCCCTCTTCCATCAATTCGGTCTCTGGGGAGTATTCGGTAATCTCCGGGTTAAAATACGCTTCTGGCACTTTGTATGCATCAGCAGTCTTGATATCGATTACGAATACTGCCAAGTCTTTACCGATTTGATTCGCAGCCAAGCCCACGCCTTCGTGCTCAAACATTGCTTTCTTCATGTCCGAAATCAGCCGGGCATGCTCGCCGGCTTTAATCTCCTCAATTGGAACTTCTAGCGCTTTTTTTGTCAGCACCTCGTGTGGCACCTTCGTGATTTCCATAATAAAGAATCTACTTGATTTTAGGGTCATTGTCGAGTATTTTATAAAGAGGAGGCCGACATGTTTACTACTGTCATTGTGACGTTGATCCTGTTCGGCCTGATTAGAGTAGTTATCTTCGCGAACAGGGGGCATAGTGCTAATCGAGCCTGGGAAAAGGCAAAAGAAGAGCGAGATCTCATGTTCTTCAAGTATTGTGAGCTTCGAGACGATCCGACCATGACCCGAACCAAGTGGCTCGCTTGGCTGCCAATTTTCGAGTTTGCTGATCGCGAATTCGAGGCAAACAACTGCTACAGTCTGAAACTCAAGCCTCTAGCAGAGCTCGTCAGACGGGAGCTTCAAGAAGGAGACTTGGCGGCACAATGATCTCGTGCCGCTTTTCTTTTTCCATCTAGTAATTCATGATAGGGTAATCTGAAGCATGAAAAATGAGGTCATCAAACTATTGCGGGATATCGGAGCTTTGGTGGAGAACGGGCATTTTGTCGGCACCTCCGGGCGACATATGGTTTCGTACATCAACAAGAATCAACTTACCGCTCATCCACGGCATGTTTCAAAAGTCGGAAAGTTATTTGCTGAAAAGTTTAGACACAAGAATATTGAAATAGTGGTGGCACCGGCAGTTGGCGGCATCCCGTTTTCGCAATGGACGGCGTCTCACCTATATAAAATGACCAAGAAGGAAGTATTCAGTGCATATACTGAAAAAACAAACAGCGGCAAGCAGACATTAAAACGAGGCTATGACCAATTAGTCTGCGGTAAGCGGGTGCTAGTAATCGAAGATACGACTACGACCGGCGGTTCAGTCAAAGAAGTAATTGCAAGCGTGAAAAAAGCTGGCGGCAAGGTGGTGGCGGCAGTGGTAATGCTCAATCGCGATCCAAAGCTGGTAAATAGTAAATCGATGGGGGTTCCATTTTCAGCGCTTGCCACACTTGCTATTCCATCCTGGCCTGCCCGTCAGTGCCAGCTCTGCAAGAATAAAATTCCGATTAGCACCGAATTAGGCCACGGCTGATGCTAGAGCGTAGTGCGGGGGTTGACGTCGATCATCCAGGAGGAGGGGACGAAACGGAGAATCGTCCGGAGAAAGTTGCCATCAAGCGACGGCACCGGTTCGATACTTGGAATGATTTTCAAGACGATCGTGGCGACATAGAGGCCTTTTTCTTTTCTGATGAAAGCGGGCGAGCTTTCGCTGATATGAATCCGGTCGCGCATCTGGAGATGGATCGCCGCCATTTTAAGCTTTTCGACCAGGCCGCGGCATTCCGCGACGGCCCGGCCTGACTGCGTGTGAGAAAACGAAAGCTTCACCAGGTGGGAATAGGGCGGATATTTAAATGCTTCGCGAAGCTGGAGTTCGTCGCCGTACAATTTGTCATAACGGTGCTCGGCTACGGTCGGAAGAATTTCTTTGTGATGGTAGGTTTGAGCGTCGATTAACTCCGGTTCGAAATCGGCCAGTTTCTCAAGCTGGTGCCATAGATGCTCCGAAGTCTGAAAGTCGGTACCGATGGTCAAAGCGTCGAATTGAGGGATGACGATGTAGTCGAATCTTTCCTCGAAGATGTAGCTGAATATCTTCTGAGTTGCGATGAGAATCACCGCCGTGGGAATGGCACCGGGTTCAAGCGGCTTATTCAGTGCGTCAATCACTTCCTGCTCCTCGGTCTCGTTTTTCACGACATCACTGTCGAGGATCAGCATTTTAGCGGTCGGCAATTCGCCGTACTCCATCATTTTACGCAGGACTTCATATATTTTTTGGCTTCCCGCCGGGCCAGTGGGTTTGATTTGAGAGCTATGACAATTGGCGCAAAATTTCGGATAGGATCTGGAAATATCACAGCGATGGCAAAGGAGCACCAACTCGATCGCCTGATGGATGCGCATAGGCACATCGCAATTCGGGCATTTAAACGAATGGCCGCACCGCTCACACAGAAGAATACCGGCGTAGCCGCGTCGCGCGGATACGACCAGGATCCGTTTCCGTTCATGCACAGCATGGTAGAGACGCTTCCGAACTTCGGCCGCGAAGAGATTTACGAAGTGCTGTTTGATTTCAGCAATCATGTCGACCACATTCACGGAGATGCGCCAAGGCTTTATGAGATCCCGATATTCGGCGAGCTGGCCAAGGTTACGCGCGTGATAAGCGGCAACGCCGAGCGTATTGGATACGAATAGCGGCTGGGCGCCATGCAGTCCCGCGATCATTTCCGCCAGTTCCGGCGCGCGATATTTCGGACTTAAATCTGATTTGTAGAATTCATGGAGCGGATCGATGACTACGAGCAGCTGCAGCTTTGAAAAAGGGAGGAATAAGGCTTGGCGCGTGCCGATGACAATCAGCGGCGCAGTCTCGGCCGCTTCCGTCCAGATGGCATGAGCGTCTTGATTTGAAATCTGAGAATGCAGGATGCGCGCCTGCGGAATTTTTTCGGCAAAATGGCGGATATATGCTACCTCGGGAACCATGATTAGCACTTGTCCTTTCACCTGCTCGATCCGCTTCAGGATGTGTTTGGCGGCCTCTTTGGCTCGACACACGAGCCACTCGGGCTTTTTGTGGCGTTCGTCGGAGACTGCATTAAGCCGGATCGATACAGGATATTTTTTCTTCAAAAAAAACGGCGGCAGAACGGTCTTGAGCGCTAGTCCCAGCGGCGAAGCGTACGTGTTTGCCAGCCACAAGGCTGTTTTAAACTGTGCTTCACTTACGAGCGGCACCTCCGAAATAACCGCCCCGATTTTTTTGAGCTGAAAACTGGACTTTTTGAGGTTTATCTTCTGATATTCGACCGGATGAGATCCTATGACCACTGCTTCGGCCTTGCGATTTTGTATTGAAATCTCAACAACCGCTCCTTTTACCAAGCGCCGATTATGGTAATAGCTTAGGATTTGCGGCACATTAGGCGGCAAAACGACTAGTGGGATAACTTCAACAACGAATAGGTTTTTGTCGCTCACAGGCATATGGCTAGAATATAGAATTTTGCTATACTTTCAATATGTCTGTCAAAGTACGCATTGCACCCAGCCCGACCGGTTTTTTGCATGTCGGTACCGGTCAATCAGCGCTTTATAATTGGCTTTTCGCTCGCAAAAACGGCGGAACGTTCCAGCTTCGCATTGAAGATACCGATCGAGAGCGCTCGACTAAGGAATACGAGCAGAGTATTTTTGACGCGCTGGCCTGGCTTGGGCTGACGCCTGACGGGGAAATTTCTCGCCAAAGCGAACACGCGGGCCAATATCGGAGTGCTTTGGAGGAGCTTCTTGCTGAGGGGAAGGCATTTTATTGCCGCCATACTCAAGAGGAATTAGAAGCGGAACGGAAGAATCAAGAATCAAAAAAAGAGCCTCCGAGGCATTTATGCGATCATAAGAATAGTCGAGAAGAAGAATCGGGCATCATTCGCCTTGCTGTCAAGGAAGATGATCGTATAATTAAATTCGACGATATCATACGTGGACCGATTGAATTCCAAGCTTCATTGCTGGGCGATTTTTCAATCGCCAAGTCGCTTGATGAGGCGCTGTACAACTTCGCGGTAGTTATGGATGACGCGGACATGAGGATCACTCATGTAATTCGCGGCGAGGATCATATTTCGAATACCCCAAAACAAATTCTCATATACGAAGCGCTTGGCTTGCCGATTCCGCATTTCGCGCATTTGCCGCTTATTCTCGCGTCTGACAGATCCAAGCTCTCAAAACGTCATGGAGCAGTAGCGGTCGTTGATTATAAAAAAGATTATCTCCCAGAAGCTCTAAGCAACTTTTTAGGCAGTATCGGATATACCTTCAGTAAAGAGATTCTGACCAAAGAGGAGATGATCAGTGAATTTGATTTGTCGAAAGTCCACAAATCAGGTGCAGTCTTTGATGTCAAAAAGCTCAATTGGATTAACGCACAGTACATCAGACGCTTATCAGCCTCGGAGTTTAAGGGTTTAACCGGTTTAAAAGTTTCAGATGAGGCGGTGCTGTTGATTACCGAGCGTCTGGAAAAATTAAGCGATGCCTCAGAGTTTTCGTATTTGTGGTCAGAACCAGAATATCCTAAAGAACTGCTCCTGTGGAAAACTTCTTCATCTGAAGAAGTTAAACAATCATTAGAGAAATCATTGAAATTCTTGGAACCCCTGGAATGGGGGAGAGAGGCTATGGTTGCTGGGTTAGGGCATTTAAGCAACGAGGCAGGTGGGAAAGGGCCAGTGTTCTGGCCGCTGCGTGTAGCGTTGTCCGGCAAGGATAAATCGCCCGACCCAATTGATATTGCGCTAGCCATTGGGAAAGAAGAAACTATCAAACGAGTTCAAAAGGCGGTTAATCAACTAGATGAGCAAGATTAAATTTTTAATTTTTATCTTTTGCTTATTGTCGTTTTCTTCAGTTTCTGCAAATCCTGACCGTAATTCAGAAATTGAGGAAGAAGTCTCAATCGGCGGCCAAGACGTATCACAATTGAAGTCTGAGATTGATCGGCTTGAGCAGGAAATCCAGCGTCTGCAGCAAGAGCAAGATCAATATCGAAAAAACATCTCCGGCACGCAGGCGCAAGCCAAGAGCCTTCAAAATGAGATCAATAATCTGACCAACCAAGTCAAATACCTGGAAAATCAAGTGAATTTAACGAGCTTCAGTATCAATAAAACTTCCACTGAGATAAGCGAAGCAGAAAAAGAAATTTATGATACTCAAGAACATATCGATGTTCAAAAAAAGGCGGTCGCCCGAGCGATTCTATTTTTAGATCGTCAGGACAATGAAACATTACTGGTCTCATTGTTAAAAAATGAAAATATATCTGATTTCCTGCGCCAAGAACAATATGCCAATTCATTAAATGCCAGTCTGGTGGATCTGATTGAGGATCTTAAAAGTTCAAAGAATGAGCTGGAAAGATACCGAAGTCGTCTTGAATCAAAAAAGGGTGATCTAGAAAATTTGAAACAGCGACAGAGTCAGGAGAAGCACGCTGTAAGTCTGGTACGAGCTGAAACATCCAGCATTTTAAAAACGACCAAAGGTAAAGAGGCTGAATATCAAAAGATGCTCAATGCTTCTGAAGAATTAGAACGAGCGATCAACTTAGAGGTCTTCAAGCTTGAAGATCAGTTACGGCGCACCTTAGATCCAACCAGTGTACCTTCGGGTAGACTTTTAGACTGGCCGGTACGCGGAAATATCAGCCAAAAGTATGGTTGTCTTGAAACAAACTGGGCACGTCGTTATTATCCCGATTGCAACAAAAATAAAGGCGGATTCCATAATGGTTTAGATATTGCCGCGCCCTATGGTACACCTTTGCGTGCGGCAGATGATGGTAAAGTGATTGCGGTCGGGAAAGCTCCAGCGGCTTATGGCATTTGGCTTGCTATCGAACATTCACATGGTCTTGTAACCGCCTATACTCATATGTCGGTCCGAGCGCTCAATGTAGGCCAAAAAGTAAAAAGAGGAGACATAGTCGGGGATATCGGTAGTACAGGTTTTTCGAACGGCAGCCATATCCACTTCATGGTCTACGCACCCAAGACGTTCACTATAAAAAATAGTAGTGTTTCTGGAACTTTACCAATTGGCGCCACGCTTAACCCACTAGATTTTTTGTAATTTTAGTTAGACGCATTTTATTAAAATGATTCGGATAGTCATATTAGGCGGGGGATTCGGCGGTGTACGATGTGCTCTTGATCTTGAACGGTCGCTTGGAAGCGAAGCTTCAATCACCCTCATCGATCGGAACGGCTATCATCTTTTCACGCCAGCACTCTATGAAGTTGCCGCGGCGTGTCAAACTGCTGCTGACCCCTTTGCACTAGAACTCCGCAAAACAGTCGCGATTCCGTATGGGGAAATATTTACCGACAGTTCAATCGAATTGATCCAAGCCCAGATCGCCAGCGCCGACATGGATCAAAAACATGTCGCTCTAGACAGCGGCGCGCGGATTGACTTTGACTATCTGGTACTGGCGCTTGGCAGTCAAGTCGCTGATTTCGGTATTCCCGGTGTCTACGAATATGCGCATCAATTCAAAACCACTGATGACGGGGTGGCGGTCAATCAAAAGCTCGAGGCTCTTTTTTCAGGCGCGGCCGGCGGGACAGTGCCGTTGCCGATCAAAATTCTGGTTATCGGCGCTGGTTTTGCGGGCGTGGAGTTAGCCGCCGAATTAGTCTCATGTTCTCGAGTTCTGCAAGCCGAGTATGATTTGCCCAAACGATCCTTCTCGGTCTCGCTCTTTGAAGCAGGTCCGCATATTCTACCCATGATTGAAGAAAAAGAGCGGAGAGAGATTGGAAAACGGCTCACGCACTTAGGCGTAATTATCATGGAAAATTCAGTGATCGAGGCGGTCTATAGCGATGCGGTCAAATTAAAGACCGGCCAAACTATTTCTGGTAACGCGGTAATCTGGACGGCCGGCGTACAAGCGAATAAACTCGCCGCTGCTATACACGGTTTAATTCTTACTCCGCGAGGCAAAGTAATTGTGGATGAATATCTTCGCGTAAAGAACGGGGATATGGTATTCGCGCTCGGAGACATCGCCGAACAGATTGATCCGAAAACACAGAAACCGGTGCCCGGCTTGGCCTATGTCGCGCAAGCGCAGGGGAGTGTGGTTGCTCATAATATCCGGTCGCACATGCGCGGTAAAAAGCTCAAAGCACATATCCCTGAATATCGATCCTGGATCGCGCCTTTAGGCGGCAAGTTTGCAATGGCTCATATCGGAAACACGGCAACGGTATCCGGCCGCATGGGTTGGCTGGTGAGAAATCTAGTGGATCTTCGATATTTCCTGTCGGTCTTACCGGTCGGGAAAGCGTTGAATTTGTTCCGAAAAGATATTATGCTATTTTCAAAGAATGATTAGTATAAAGGAAATAATTGTTTTCGTTTTGAATATTTTTCTCACGGTTCTCGCTGTGCTTACGCGGATCGTGCAGGAGATAATAAATTACATTAAGTAATTAACTTCATCTTCTTCATCTTAGTTTCCCAGGCTAGGGGAGTAAGGCAGGCTAAAAGGCTCCCCTACGGGGATCGAATTTAGAACAACCCGGTCGCCTTGGCGACCGGGTTGTTCTCGTGTTTGGCCACTAGCGCGGATTCATTAAAAAATATTTTTATTGATTTCTCTTAAAAAATAACCCTACGCATTTTTTAAAAATTTTTCGCAAGAATATTCCAAGCCGCGGCCAGTGAGCTGTCCCAAGCCTTCCCGTTAAACCGATTATAAGGAATACCTATAGAGAAGATAGAGGCCCCTAGAAGGCCTTAGAACGTGCAGAGGACCCATACAGGGCCCTCTGATACCTCGATCACGTAGTATCGCATAGGTGTTATTATTATCCGATTTAAATCATTAAGGTATCCAGCACTATATTAGGTCGCATAATCTACATTGTGCGACGTACTGTATAGTTCAAAAACCACTTCCCTCAATAATTTTAAATAATCCAGTTATTTTTTTATTTTAATTATTTTATCCTAACTCTCACTCCTCTATCCCTTTGCAGTGCAGCGCAATAGTATGGAGATTTAACTATTTAAAATAAATTCCCGGCCGCTGGGATGGTTACCAGTGGCCGGCTCACCCTTCATCTGTAGCCATGAGCGTATAGTAGAAGTCGTTGATTAAAAGATGATGAACCGCTACTATAAGATATGCCAAAACTTATTTTTGATATTGAAACAGTCGGGGTGGAGTTCGACTCATTGGACGATACTTCCAAAAAGTTCTTATTTTTAAGAGCAAAGGATGATCGTGAGCGAGAAGTTATTAAGGAAGAACTAGGCATCTCGCCACTCACTGGCCGCATTATTTCCATTGGCGTGCTTAATCCCGAAACCGGCAAAGGCGCGGCTTATTATCAGCAACAGAACGGCGAAACGGAGGAAACAGACGGAAACATGACTCTTGTTCCGTGCCAAGATGAGAAAGACATTTTAAGGCGATTTTGGGAAGTAGCGACTCATTACGATCAGTTTATCACGTTTAACGGCCACTCCTTCGATGTTCCCTATCTTACCATTCGTTCCGCGGCACTTAAGGTGAAGCCTACAAAAAATCTGATTGGGAATCGTTACTGGGATAAGCCGCATCTGGATGTCTATGATCGGCTCACAAATTTTGGCGCCGTTCGGTTCAAGCGATCTCTCCATCTCTGGTGCATGGCGTTCGGAATCAATAGCTCCAAAGGCGGTGAAGTGGATGGACCCGAAGTCGCACAATTTTTCAAGGATAAAAAGTGCCGCGAGATCGCTAAATATTGTTATGATGATCTGGTCGCGACTAAAGAGCTCTATGACTATTGGGAAAAGTATATGTGCGCTAAATAAATAAATATCCGGTCGCCGTCGGCGACCGGATATTTATTTAGCTGCCTGAAGATCGATTAGCTCTCGTGCGGTCGTTTTCAGTGAGATGCTGTTTACGAAGACGAACGCCTTGAGGGGTGATTTCCAGGTACTCGTCGTCCTGCATGATTTCCAATCCCCGCTCGAGGCTGATCTGGAACGGAGGGGCCAGTAAAATATTTTCATCGGAACCCGACGCGCGCATGTTGGTCAACTTCTTGCCTTTGATCGGATTGACTGTCATTTCATTGCCCTTAGAGGTATTGCCGATAACCATGCCGGCATAGACTTCCGTATTCGGTTCTATGTACAAGGTGCCACGATCTTGAAGGTTAAACAGAGCATAGCCGAGTGCTTTACCGGTCTCGCCAGAGATCATCGAACCGGTTTCGCGTTTTTTTATTTCCCCTACGTGGGGTTTAAATGCGATAAAACGACTCGACAACACGCCTTCGCCCTTGGTGTCGATCATGAATTCATTTCTAAATCCCAGCAGTCCGCGGGTCGGTATTTCAAAGGTGAGACGGACTTCTCCGTGATGCTGAACCATATTGGTCATCTTTCCGCCGCGCTTCGATAACTTTTGAATCACCACGCCGGACAAGTCTTCCGGAACATCAATGATCGCCTCTTCAAACGGCTCGAGTTTTTGACCGTTCTCTTCCTTAATAATTACGTGCGGCTGGGAAACCTGAACTTCGTATCCCTCTCGGCGCATGTTTTCAAGTAGAATCGCAATATGTAATTCTCCCCTACCATAAACTTTGAAATACTCATTGGATGAGAAATCCACACGCAGACCTATGTTGACCTCAAGTTCGCGTTCCAAGCGCTCACGAATCTGGCGGCCGGTAACGAATTTACCTTCCTGTCCAGCAAACGGTGAGTCATTGACTAAAAAATTCAACGAGATGGTAGGTTCGTCTACATTGATAGATGGTAGAGGTTCACTATCAGGAGCGGCGCAAATCGTCTCGCCAATATAGATGTCGGGGATACCAGCCACAAGTACAATATCCCCCGCTTCAGCTTGGTCAATCTCTCTGCGTTCCATGCCATGGAAATTAAACATCTTGGTGATCTTCCCTGTGCGAGTCTCGCCGTTCGGCTTCCGCACATATACCGTCGAACCGGATTTAATAATCCCCTCATGGATGCGGCCTACGCCCATGCGGCCGAGGAAATTGTCGTAAGCAAGGTTAAAGGGCTGAAAGCGAAGCGGCGCCGCTATGTCATGAGGTGCTGCCGGTACGGTTTCTAAAATCGAATCCAAAAGCGGGGTTAAATCAGTCGACTCGTCAGCCAGATGCTTTTTAGCAATGCCCTCGCGGCCGATTGCATAAACAGTTTTGAAATCGAGCTGTTGGTCATTGGCGCCCAAATCCATAAAGAGTTCCAATACTTCTTCGTGGACACGGTCGGCATTAGCGGCGGGCTTGTCAATTTTATTGATGACGAGAATAGGATTCAAACCGAGTTCAAGAGATTTCTTGAGTACGAACTTAGTTTGGGGCATAGGACCCTCCTGCGCATCGACAATGAGCAGTACCGAATCGATTGAGCGTAATACTCGTTCCACTTCAGAGCCGAAGTCAGCATGGCCGGGCGTATCGACGATGTTTATTTTGGTGTCTTTATATAAAAGGGAGGCGTTCTTGGCGTAAATGGTAATCGCCCGTTCGCGCTCAATATCGTTCACGTCCATGCTGAAATCCGCCGACACCATGCCGGTTTGTTTCAAAAGCATGTCGGTCAGGGTAGTCTTTCCATGATCGACATGAGCTATGATTGCTATGTTTCTGATCTCCATTTAAACAAGAAAAAGCGCGAGCGGTCCACAGATCCACAGGAGGTGAGGTGCGCTCCTTGCGGAGTGCGTGGATGAGTTTTACGCTCGCCTTAATATAGTACTACTTTTTACAATTTCCGGCAAGGGTATAGCCGGCTGCTTCAGCGGCTTCTGCGGAGTCGAACCAGATACGGTTGGATTCTTTGATCTGCTTATATCCCCCACACCAGGTATGGTGATAGACCTTATTTTTCGAAGATTTAGAAACAACAACCCGAAGATCGAGCGGTGAAGGTATGGGCGTTGGGACTGGCTTAGAGATAGATCTCTTGGGAAGATCCGTCCCAGATGGCTGATAGATTGCAGCTTCGGTGGAGGATTCGCCAGATGTCTCTCTGAAGGCATTCGAAGCGCCGAGGTTATATCCGATACTGGCCACCAGGATCATACAAATACCCAGGAATATGTCCTTTTGATAGGTCTTGATTAAGGTTAGGAATTCTGCTATTATGTGCATGCTGATTAATTACTCATATGGCGCATACAAAAGCGATCGGTACAAGTAGAAACGGCCGCGATTCACAACCTCAATATCTTGGGGTGAAGCTTTCTGACGGCCAAGCCGCTAATATTGGCAGCATTATTGTCCGTCAGCGGGGCACGAAATTCATCCCTGGCTCGGGTGTCCGCCTCGGTACCGATTATACCATTTATGCGGCTGTAGCTGGTAAGGTCAAATTCACTACCAAACGCAAAACCGGATATAATGGCGCCAGACGACTCGTAACAGTGGCCAACGTAGTGCCTAACTAAAACCCCTTCAAATGAAGGGGTTTTAGTTTTTAGAAATATCTACGCGGGGGATTATTTTTCCAGAATATTCGGATTCTCCATACAGCAATAACAGAAATTGGCACTCCGATTAAAAGGACAGTTAAATTAGGCTTTACAATTCCATATATGACAGCGAAAGCACCGATAAATAGGTAGAATATCTGAGCTAATCCACTGGCCACTTTCGGAGGCAGCCCTATAAACATCTATTCTGATTTAATTGATATTTTGACTTGAGTACTAATACCTGGCGCAAGATTAACCGTAATCATGTGCTCGCCGGTGTGTTTGATGTGCTCGCCATGTTCTCCCAAATCAAGCATATCAGGATCAACTAACATACCTGCCAGTTTGGAAGTTTCTTTAGCGATCTCCTCTTTGGTCAGCGATGAGAACATGGTACCTGTCTTGGAAGATTTCTTAGAGAATTGCAGAGACACATCTTTCAACATTACTACAGCTTTCTCTGCGGTCTCATGTTCTGCTGTGCTGGAAGCTTCTCGCTTTTTCTGCAATGCTTCAGATTCTTTAAGTGATCCGTCAGTGGCCACCTTAGCCATGCTCTTCGGGAAAAGAAAATTCCGCGCATAGCCGTCGGATACATTTTTAATATCCCCGATTCGGCCGAATCCCTTAACATTTTGTAGGAGTATTACCTTCATAATTTAATATTTTAGCCTATTCTTGCTTCTTCCGCAACTACCAAAACACCAGAGTTCATGGTGTTTTTAAACGGCTCAACGCCCGTTGAGCCGTTTCCTTCAAGGTTTCGCCTCGAAGTTATTTTAATAGGTCGAGGGCTTTTTGGAGTTGCGGGTCTTTTTCGGGGTTGCCGATTTCCATGTTTGGCCGATCTTCTTCCGGAATTTCAACTTTAATGTCAGGCTCGATGCCTTTATCTGAAATGGAAATACCGGCCGGCGTAAACCATTTAGCGATGGTTACTTTCAACGACGAGTTGTCGCGCTGATTGATAAGTTCCTGCACGGAGCCTTTGCCGAACGTCTTTTCTCCGACGATTTTAGTTTTGAGATTGTCATGGATCGCGCCGGCTAGAATTTCCGAGGCCGACGCAGAGCCGCCGTTGACCATGATCACAGTCGGATATTTCTGCAATGACGCGTTGCCATCCGCGGTAAAATCATTTTTAGTCCCATCGCCGAATACTTCGCTTACCACTAGTTGCTCTTCGGTCAAAAAGTATCCAGCCAGGTTAATGGCAGAATCCAAAAGGCCGCCAGGATTATTCCGCAAGTCTACAATGAGGCCCCGGGCGTCAGATCGGAGAATTTCTCGAACGGCTTCGTCAAATTGTCGGTCAACCGTCTGATTGAATTGATAAATTTGCAGATATGCATATCTTTTGCCGTCCCGCTCGATGATTTCCCATTCTACAGTTGGTACTGTAATCGTAGCTCTGGTGATGGTGACGTCCTTTGTTGCGCTTTCAGTGTCAGTAATCGTGAGAACAACCTTGGATCCAGCCCGGCCGCGAATCAAGCCCACCGCTTCATCGATGTTCATGTCCGCCGTCGACTTGCCGTCGATTTTAAGAATCTTATCGCCCGCGCGAAGTCCTGCCTTGAACGCCGGCGTATCTTTGATCGGCGAGATGACAGTAAGGATATTCGCCTTCATGCCGATCTCGATGCCGATGCCGCCGAAGGCGCCCGAAATCTCCTCCTTGAATTTCTTGGTGGTTTCAGGCTCAAAAAATACGGTATATGGATCACCGACGCTATCCACCATCCCTTTAATTGCCCCATAGACCATTTTCTGGACATCCAGCTTCGATTGATCCACGTATTTTTCCTCAAGGTCAGCCCATACCATCCAGAACAACGAGAAATCTACGTCTTCGATCTTGCCGACATCCTGATTTACGAGTCGTTGAAATGTAGGCGCTTCGTTTTGAGTATTGGAATAGAAAAAACCAGCGCCGAATCCGAGCGCCAAAGTGATAATTATAATCGCCGGCAAAAACTTTCGATTGTCCATTAGATATGACTCAAATGATGAAGGCCGTTTTTTCGGAAATAGCGGATCGCGTCTTTGATGTGCTGTCGAGTCTGGCGGTTAAATAACGCGTCCAGCGATCCAAGCCGGCTTCGCGACTCGCGCATATGATAATGATACATGCGCGCTTCGGGGTAGAAAACGACCCGATATCCATTTTCCCAAAACTGGCGCGGCCAGTCAACATCACTCATATAAAGAAAAAGACTTTCATCCATAAGCCCGACGTTATCGATGGCTCTTTTAGAAACCATGAGCGCAGAACCCATCAGCCAGTCGGCCTCCATCGGCTTTGAGAGATCCTTATCGGCCATGGCAAAACGATCCAACGCGCGGCGTCCGAACGGCAGACGGCCAAGGACAGTTCGACGGCATGCGATCGTCAGAGGCGTATAGAATCGAAAACACGATTGCTGGCGAGATCCGTTGAAATTAAGGAGCTGTGGGCCGAGCATGCCGATTTCGTGGTGATCTTTAAGATAGGCATACATTGATTCCAGACTCCCCTCCAAAGGGATAATATCGGAATTAGCGATGAATACTGCGTCTCCTCGGGCGGCCTTAATCCCCTCATTGACGCCGCGCGTGTAGCCGATATTTTGCTTGAAAGCCACGCTTCGGACCGAGGGAAACTCTAAAACAACCTGCTTAGTTTCAACGTCTGAGGCGATATCGACAACGATAATTTCATGGCGAAACGAAGGCGAGATGACCTTTGCCAGGGATCTTAAGCAGAGTCGCAACAATGCTGGGTTTTTGTAGTTAACGATTACGACAGAAAGCATAGAGAATTTCTAACTACTAATTGACCTAATATCTAATCAATAATTTCCTGAAAAATTTTTTTGACTTCAGTCAGATTGCCAGTCTTAGGTACGAGGATGTAGGAGTTTTGGGGACCCTTATCGACCTTGAGAAGATTTTCATCGGAAATGACGTAGCGCTTAAGACTCACAAAATCGGTTTCACTGGCAAGATTGAGGAATTGTTTCAAATCCCAAACGCCGACATCCGTTTTGATATTACTGCGAATCAGATTCATAATCGAAAATGATTTGACCGGATCGGCGAAGAAATCAAGTGCCACGAGTTTTTCTTTAATAGCGAACATAATCTGCTGCTGGCGGCGCGAGCGGTCAAAGTCGCTAGTGGAATAACGGGACCGGGCATAATACAAGGCAGATTGGCCATTGAGATGATTCTTCCCGGCCGGCAGTGAGAACTCATACCCCCATTGCTGGGTTTCGGTGAACGGCTTTTCCAGGACCACGTCGATGCCGCCCAAAGCGTCGATAATGGTCTTGAAGGAGGAGAAGTCGAAGATCACGACTTTATCGATGTATACGCCGGTGACACGGGACATCCGATCTTGAATGAATCGAAGACCGTTAGGACTGTGATACGCGCCGTATTCATACGCGGCGTTTATCTTTTCTTTCTTGCCGTCAGTAACCGTAATATACAAGTCGCGGGGAATAGAAATGATAGCCGACTTTTTAGTAGTTTGATCATAGCTCAATATTTGAATTGAATCGGTAAGCAGGGCTCCGCCGGTTTCCGCGTTCGGATCGTTCTCGCCCCGGATACCAAGAATCAATACATCAAGGCGATCCGGGTTATCTTTTGGTATTGTATAATCTGCGTCCGGCGTGCCGGTCGGAGTGGCGTTGGCTAATAAACCCGTGCCGTCGATGGCATTAGACCGACGTACGAAGCCAATATAGAAAAGACTGACGAGGATCGCGCCAATAGCGCCGAGCGCCAGGAATAATGGCGCTCGGCTGCGATTCGGTTGGGCGATAGGTTCATCCATTATGAAAAATAGTTGTGAATCTGATTTGGAGTAGTCAGAGCTTGGCTAAGAATTTCTCGGCGCTTGCGAAGCATGCGCGGCAGGAGGCGCATAAAATGAGGGAGTTCAGCTAATACTCGAGGCTCGAATAATATCGTATATCCAAGCACCTGGATTTCCCGCCATACGATAAATGGCAGATCACGCAGGATGTTTATTATATAATCATTCTTAAGTCTCGTCCAGCGGGTATTACGCCACTCCAACTGGCGCCGGCGAATGGGAATTTGCCGGCGGATTGGCAAGCGAGCGATGCGGGCCAGCCATCCGCGGCCCGCGTGGCTCTTAGTAGTTTGCCGATCATGCCAAGCGATAACCGACGGCTCATAGCGCTCTTTCCATCCGGCTAAACGGACGCGCCAAGCAACATCAAGATCCTCGCCGTACCAGAACAAATCATGGTCCACGATTTCCCCCATCACGCGGATACTTTCCAGTGCGCTCATCCGAAAGACCGGCACTGCTCCTTCAGCGCCGAATATTTCGCACGCTTGGTCAAAACGGCCATCGTCCGATTCTCCATGGCCGATATTCATTACTGCTCGTGATCGGGTAATCCGAAAACCGCATGTATCGATAACGCGAGAATCCATCTGATAGGTTTTTCCCTGCAAAGCGCCAACCGCTGAATCCGATTTCATAATCCCGACCGAGTTTTTGATAAAATCCTGATGCATAACTACATCCACCGAGAGCACGACCACGAATTCTCCGCCCGGGCGCTTCCAAAGCTCCTCGTGTCCTCCCCACATGCCGCGATTGTGAGTGCCTTGTATGAACTCCGCATGATGAAAATTATCGAAGCGAGATAAGTATTCTTTGATAATCTCCACGGTATTATCACCCGAGCCATTATCAAGAATATTGATGCCAATTTGTCTGTGATCAAACGACTGGATAAGAATTGAATCTAAACATCGGCGAATATACTTCTCTCCATTCAGCACCACCAGATTGATTGTGATAGCGGGTTCAGTCATTACTAAAGATTATTCCAAGAGTGACGACGAAAAGTAGCAAAGCGCGTTCGTCGAATAGGGCCACATCCGTAAGAGAATAAGCGAGTATCCAGGGCAGAGTGATTAGTAGTCCCCCATAATATGCTCGGAAGAATGTCCCCGTTGATTTAATGAAGTGATTCAGTACGCGCTTAAGTGCGAGCCATAAGAAATATATCGCGGCGAGTAATGCGAAAATTCCCATCTCGGCCGCAATATGGAGGTACAAATTGTGAGCCGACGACCCTGCTCGAGCAAGACGGATATCTTGGTCAAGCACGACCGGGAAATTACCGATGCCAATTCCTTTCAGAGGATGACGGGCGATAGATTTTAGACTATCGTGCCAAATCGCCAGGCGCTGACTATTTGAAGTTTCACCGAAATCAATGATGGATCGGATTCTCCGTTCAAATAAAGAAGAGTCCCCTTTTGACAACAGGAATTGCGGCGAGGAAAAAATAGGAAAGGCCACTAAGAATAGGATAAAGAAGATTACTAGATAGGAAGACAGACACGCGAAAATATTTCGAGATTCCCGATCGGCTCGGTACCTAAAATATAGCCAAATTAGACTGCACCAGATCACCATGCCTGCCCCAGCGGCCCAAATACCCCGCGTACCGCTTAAAATGGCCATTAGAAGGGCGATTGGGATCCAGATGGTAGCCAGTAGGCCTCGTGTTCTAACCATGGCCCAATAGCCAGTTTTTGCCAAGGGTTTTTGAATGGTCCAAGCGAATAGGGCCGGCAGGCCTAGGAGCAGGAAGATCGGAAATGAATGTGAATCTGGAAAGAGAGAAAAAACTCGGAGAGAGAGCTGCTCGCCGTAATATGCGAACCAGGTATTGCCAAGATTCACTGCAATGTAAGACCACTCTGTTCCAAAGAGTCGGAGTTGGATCTCCTCGCCCCACAAGCGCATAAATTGATAAATATCGATGAAATATGTTGAGAAAACTTGGATAATGCCGACAACCGAAACGATTATAATCGGAACGACTATATTTTTAATCAGTCGCTTTATGTATTCTTCACGAACAGCATAGTGCGCGATAACAATGCCGATCAATGCAGTATTAATAAAATAAATAATCCGTTTCAGTCCGGTAATTGGATCTTCCGCGTTCCACAATGAAAGAAATGCCAAACCAAGCAGAATTAACAAAACTTTTGCTATTCGGGACCTAATGAATTTTAAATTTTTTAGGAATTCAAGATCCGAAATTATAAATTTTAAGAAAATGATTCCTGAAAATATTCGCCACATATTTAGATTATCGTATCCTGCAGTGAGCGGGATAGCGATGAAAAGAGGAATCGATCTCACAAAAAATACTAACCCCTCTTCAAGCGGCATAACGATAAGGAAGAGCGCGAGGAGACCTGTTTCATATGGCACCAGCGAACGAGGAATAACACCGATGATGACCAACGCGAAAAACAGGAGATGCCCGGCAAAAACTATATTAGTGAGTCTGGATTTGTTCAAAGAATTTTTGGGCGAATGATTGCCAGTTCAATTTTGGTATTAATGTCTTGTATGCCTCGATCATTCGCTTGCGTTCAACAGTATCGGTTAAGCCTTCTTTGAATACAGCCGCAATTTCATCAATATTTTGCTCATCTCTGACAAAGAATGCCGCGTCAGCGAATAATTCGCGATTGAGAGCACAATCCTTAGCTACGATCGGCACGCCATGACCGGCCGCTTCCACTAGCGGCAGACCGAACGCTTCACGCGAAGAAATATACGCGAACAGCTTCGCATTGGCGTATAGCGATGCAATTTCATCGTCCCGCTCGATATAATCATAATAGATGACACGTTCAGACCCAAGTTTTTTGTTGATGAGCGCGACAGTTTCAGCGATGTGCGGCGGATCATATTTATCTCGGCCAACCAAAATAAATTTCAATTCCGGAAATTCCGGAGCAATTTTGTCAAACGCCAACAGCGATTCGTATGCTCGCCGTCTCGGAAACATCTGACCAATATAGAGCAGGTACTCGAAGGGCCCTCCTGCTCCGGCCACCCCTTTGGAGGTAGTACCTAGATGGGCGACGAAGATATGGTCACGGCTGATATCGTAGAGGCGCGATACTTCTTTTGCAGATGCCTCGGAGATACATAGGATTTTCTCGGCGAAGCGGGCGGCCCAATTGGTAAATAAGCCGTACGCAAGCCGATAACGAAACGGTAATGAGCCATGCCGATACTCGTGGTACACGTCATCAGTAAGCATCACGATCGATTTGCCAAAATATAGCGGCGGCAACATGTACGCCGGGAAGAACATCCAGTCGACGGAATCAAACATAGCTCGAATAGGAAGTACGATGTGATAGAACACATTGAAAAATCTTCCGCCAATCACTTTTTTCTTAAACACCGGATTTTGTAATACTGAATCATTTGGAACAAAATCCTTGAAGTACAGATGCAATTCGTATTTATCCTGCAATGATTTATCCTTTGTGTATTCTTCAAGAAGATTCAAAACCATATGGCCTACTCCCCATCTCGACTTTGGGTCTTCGAGATTTTCGCATTCAATACCCAGTTTAATTCTGGATTTCGTAAATCCAGATATTTGACCGGTGTGGTCGAGGTGGAAATCCAGGATACCCTTAAGAATTGCGATCGAAGCTTCGCGCTTGCGTCCGATAATAATTTTGGCTGCTTGTTTTAATCCCACAAAGAAACTCCAGAAAGGAATCAAGAGTTGATAATGCCAAGGCGCGTGACGATGGTTGAAATATAAGGCATTGCGCATGTGATAGCGTAGGAGCATGGACGAACCTAGCTTCTTGGTTGAGGCAGAAACTGCATGAGAAACTACGGGTTGGGATAGAAATGATACCGATATCCCCTGCTCTCGAGCTCGAAGTGAGTAGTCCGCATCTTCAAAGTAGAGAAAGTATCGTTCGTCGAGCAGACCGATTTTTTGTATGGCCTCTCTGCTGATCGCCATCGCACCCCCGATCGCATAAGACATTCTGATATCCCGCAGAATATCAGAATGTCTTAATGTCGGTTTAAGCCATTCGACGGTGCCATTGTATACGACCTTGTTCTCCTCTTGAATTGGGATACCGACCACGCCTGACCGTTGGGTAAGTTCTTTCTTGAGCCCAGTGATGAAATCATTTTCAACGTGAGTATCCGGGTTCAATAACACTAACCAATCTGCTTGGTTTTCGGCCGCTTTTTTGATGCCAATATTATTGCCTCCGGCAAATCCTGAATTAATTGGATTGGCTGTGAAAGATACGAACGAGTATTGTTCTGAAAGTTTTTTAATCTCATCAGAGTCATCTTGAGAATTGTTTATCAGTATCAGGCTGAATTCTTTGTCAGTTTGTTTTTTTAAAGACTCAAATAATTGTTTAATGTGCTCGCCGCTACGATACCCGACAGTAATAATAATCAGCTTCATGATTGAAGAAGATTCGTTATTTCTTTTTTGAAATTGTCTAGTGAAAACTTGTCAGTTTGGTTTTTAATTGCAGCCAGATCGTATGTGTCATATTTCGCATTCAAGCGCGTGAGCGCATCAGCGATGGCTTCCGGAATCGGATCATCGAAGAATTCACCAGTTACACCTTCAACTACCGTTTCCGTCGCGCCGCCCTTGCGTAGTGCTACTACAGGCTTGCCGAAACTCATCGCTTCGACTGCCGTGAGACCGAAGTCTTCTTCCTGGGGCATGATGAAAGCTCGGCACGCGGCGTAATGTGCGGCTACGGTCGAGTCATCTTGAGATCTTAGGAAAGTGATATTTTTATTAGCCTTGCGCTGTAAATGGTGACGCAAAGGGCCATCACCGATGATGATGAGTGAGTAGCCGATCTTATTAAATGCCTGTATCGCCACATCAATATTCTTGTAATCGTATAGCCGAGATACAATCAGATAAAAATCTTTTGGCAAATTTAGCAACTCGGGGTCCTGCTCCATCCGCACCCCAGTCGTGCTCATTTCTATTCCGCGCGACTGGGGTCCCCGCTCTGGGATCACCCCTCGTTGGAAATTTGCCGGGTTAGCTGGTGGATAGATGACGATAGAATCTTTGTTGTAGTATTTTTTGATGCGAGCTTGGACGGTTTTTGAGATAGCGACGAATTGATCAACGCGATCGGCAGCCGAAAGATCCCAAATTCGCAAAAAATGCTTCGCGATCATTCGTCCGGTGGACTCTTTGTTTTGATGAGTATTATCCCAAAGTTGGCGGGTTGGGCTATAGCAGTAGCAGATATGCTTTGTGGAAGGTTTGAGCACCAAGCCTTTTGAAAACGCGACGGAGGAAGATAGCACGGTATCGTACCCAGACAGGTTAAATGACTCGATCGCTACTGGCATCAGCCAGGCCAGCTTCGGGTAAATTTTTGTGATAAAGGGCACTTTCTGCAGGAAGCTCGCATGTATCTTGGCATCCGGTAGCCACTGCTTAATAAACTTCTTATTGTAAAATAGCGTGTAAATTGGCACGCCTGGATACATCCTATGCAACTCAATAAGGACGCGTTCTGCGCCCCCTAAGGTATTGAGCCAATCATGTACTAAAGCCAGTCGCACCCGCAATTTATACCATTTTCAAGCTTTTTTGGCGAGTATTCGCCTACTTGCGGGACATGACGTTCTTTTTGTAGGACTCAAGGTTGGCGAGAACTATACCGGTACCGCGGGCAACGCAGAAAAGCGGATCATCGGCAATGCGGGCAGGCACGCCGGTGATCTTGGTGATGAGGGTATCGATGTTTTTGAGCAACGCGCCGCCGCCGGAAATAACTATGCCTTTGTCCATAATATCCGAGCAGAGTTCGGGCGGTGTCACCTCAAGTACGCTTTTGATGATCTGAATGATCTCGCGCAGGTTGTCCGAGATGGCTTCGGTGATTTCATTGGTGGAAACCTCGATTGTCTTAGGATAGCCGCTAGTGAGATCGCGGCCCTTGATGCTGATTTTCTCCTCATTCGCCTGTTTCACGGCCGAACCGATATTGATCTTAATCAGTTCAGCAGTGCGCTCGCCGATCGCCAGGCCATGCTTTTTTTTGATGTAATCGACGATCGACTGATCGAGCTTGTTGCCGCCGATGCGGACGGACTGAGCGCTCACGATACCGCCTAGGGAAATAACAGCTAGCTCGGTCGTACCGCCACCAATATTGAGAATCATGTTGCCGGAAGGATCATTAATTGGAATCTTAGCTCCGATCGCGGCCAAGACGGGTTCTTTGACGAGATAAACCGCTTTGGCGCCGGCGTTGAGTCCAGCTTCCATCACCGCGCGCCGTTCCGTCGAGGTAATACCAGCCGGCACCGAAATGAGTACTTCAGGCTTCATAAAACTCATCACGCCGCCGGCTTTTTTAATAAAATAACGGAGCATCGCGCCGGTGACTCGATAATCAGCGATGGCTCCGTCCACCAATGGCCGGGAAACCATGATGCTTTCGGGCGCGCGGCCGATCATTTCCTTGGCGCCGTTGCCGACGGCCAGAATTTTATTGTCCAATACCGAAATTGCCACCACGGAGGGTTCATTTATGACGATTCCCTTCTGAGGCAGGAATACGACTGTGTTGGTAGTGCCTAAATCGATGCCGATGCTGCGCATAGACTGGTACTATATAAACTTTATCGAGTCCAAGCAAGGAATGGCGTAAAATCTGGATTTATGGTATAGTATTCACACATGACTCGAACTACCAGACGCATCCTCTTTTTTATCGCCCTTCTGTTTTTTTTCGGCGCGAGCTATATCGTGCTTCTTTACGCACAGGGTTATGAATATGACTTCGACGAAAGTCGGTTTATTCGCACCGGGGCGATCGCCGTCAAAGCCAACACCCAAGCCCACGTGCTCCTTGACGGCACCGTGGTGGAGACCACTTCTTTTCTGACAAACACCGCCAGCTTAGATACTATCGCTCCCGGCAAGCATACGATTAGCGTCCAAAAGGAGGGCTATTCAGTGTGGCAAAAGAATGTGGTGGTAGAAGAGGGCTTCGTTCAGGATTTCGGACGCGTATTGATTCTCCCTCAAGCCGGATCTGATAAGGACGAGGTTAAAAGAGAAATTCGAGAATTACTGTACCCGCCGACGCCAGTTCCTACTCCAACTGCATCTGCAGTTGCATCAGTTTCTCCCACGCCAAAAAAAACACCCTTACCTGCCAAGACGCCTGCTGTTTCAACTACGCCAAGTCCCACACCTGACCAATCTGGGCCGTATTTTATGAATGGAGATGCTTTGTACGTTCAAGCTCCGGCCGGCCCTACCCGAGTGGCAACCGGAGTTTCACTTGTAGTTCCCTCACAAGACGGCCGGAAAATCGCTTGGATGACGGATAATAATCAAATCTGGGTCTATTGGCTTTCCGATACGGAATATCAGCCTTATCGAAAGGCTGGAGATATCGTCCTGCTAGTTCGCTCGGCTTATCCGGTCAAAAATCTGACCTGGTTCAGAGGCAATGACCATATCGCCTTTGACGCCGGCGGTTTGAAAGTCGCGGAAATCGACAATCGCGACAAGGTCAACATCATTAATTTTTAGAAAAAGAAACGCGCCGGCTTAGCCGGCGCGTGGCATCAGGAAGGAACCTCAACTTCGAAAGCTTGCGCCAGCGCGAGAACTGGCTTGCCCCAGTAGTTGTCGGGCTGGAGGAGCTTGACGTAGCTGTCGGCCGGATGGAGAATTTGATACTGCTTGTGCTGCTCCAGGATCTCCTTGACGATCAACTGGATAGCTTCCACCTGAGAGCGGCACTCACAAGACACGCGAAGCTTCTTGCAGACTTCGAGCTGCTCCTCGAAGGGCATGTTCATGCTGTACTCGATGGTCGGCTGTTGCGGTGTCTTTGCGTATCCAGCCGCGAAGCCGATGAAATTCCCAGGAATATACGAAAAGCACTTTGCGCTGGCAAACTTTTCGTACCGGAACCCCAAAGGATGGGCGAAACCTCGAAGATCGTACTGGGTCATCACGATAGCCCGGTCGATACTCGCCCACAGAAATGCAGGATTCGCATCCACCACAGGCGCTGTTTCAGTAGCCATATTGTCCACCTCACTGGCAAGATTATAGGCTAATTCTCTAATAATGTCAATAATAAAAATCCGCCATATGGCGGATTTTTATTTATCGTTTGCTCCATTGCGGAGATTTCCTCGCTTTCTTGAGGCCGTACTTGCGACGTTCCTTAGCGCGCGGATCGCGGGTCAGGAAGCCCGATTTCTTGAGCTTCTTTCGGAAGTTAGGATCAAAGAGTTCCAGGGCGCGAGCAATGCCATGCTTGATAGCCGCCGCCTGGCCGGCAATTCCACCGCCATTGACAAGGACTGTCGCCTTGAAGCGATTCAAGGATTTTAGTTTTTTGAGCGGCGACTCAACGATATGCTGAAGATTCACGTCAGTGAAATAATCCGTATAGTTCTTATCGTTTACCGTCACCATCGCCCGCTCCTCGTCGCCCGTAGCCGCCGAGGGATCAGATGATTTTTTTGTATACAAACGGATACGAGCAATCGATTCCTTGCGGCGGCCGACGGATTGGTAATATTTCTCCTTGCCGTTCTTAGTTTCTTCTTCCTCGGTGCGGAATTCAATTACCTCATCATCTTCATTAATTGGAAGAGTCGCCTGTATGATTTCTTCTTGTTTTTCTCTTTTAGTTGCCATAAAGACTGATTAATTACCGAATTTAATCTGTTGGATGATCTTATCGCGCGTCCGATTCGTCGGCAGCATTCGGTACACGATGTCACGCAGAAGCTGTTCCGGATCTTTTTCCCAGCGTTCGCCGAGCGTCCGCGTGCGGATCCCGCCATGATAGCCGGTATAGCGATGATACAATTTGCCCTCAAGCTTATTGCCGGTAAATTTTGCTTGCTTAAAATTCTCCACGACCACAGTGACGTCAGGAGTCTTGTTGGGCATATAGGCAGGGGAATTTTTGCCGCGCAAAACCGAAGCGATTTCTGTCGCGATTCGTCCCAAGGCCTTATTTGTCGCGTCAATTTTATACTCCATGATTATGCGGTAAATTCGACAATTGCCATGTCCGCGCTATCTCCTCGACGTGCACCGAGCTTGATAATGCGAGTGTAACCGCCGTTTCGATCGCCATATTGCTTGGCAATATCATTCATCAGCTTCCCAACCGCCTTTTCGCCAACATGGCCAAGCAGCTCACGGCGGGCATTCAAATTCTGTTTTTTGGCCAATGTTATCAATCGTTCCACGAAGCGAACCAAAGACTTGGCTTTGGCCTCGGTCGTCTTGATTTTGCCATGTTCAATCAACGCTGTGGCAAGCGACTTATACAGCGCGTTACGCTGGTTGGTCTCAAGTCCGAATTTTCGATGATTGCCTCGTCTCATGCTGATGATTAATAATTAATTATTCGGCTTTCTTCTTAGCCGCCCTCTTTTTAGGCTTGGCTTCAGAAATTTCCGGCACGGCTACTTCCGATACCACGCGGAAGTGGTCGATCAAAATTTCTGAAGCTTTCTTCAGCGCCGCTTCAGGCTGAATTGATCCGTCGGTTTCCACGTCCATCGTAATCTTATTGAAGTCGATCCGCTGGCCGACGCGAACATCTTCAATCTTAAAATTGACGAGGCGTACCGGCGAGAAGGCCGCATCGATGGCGATAACGCCAATCGCGAGCTTTTCCTTTTGCCGCTGCTCAACCGGCACATAGCCGATGCCCTTCTCAACATCAAGTTCCATCGAGAATTCTACTTTTTTGTCGGTCACAGTAGCAATATGCTGTTCCGGATTGATAATTTCCACGTCAGCGCTGGTTTTGATATCAGCGGCAGTAATCGCGCCTTCTCCTTTGGTATCGAGAGTAACCTTCACTGGTCCGTCGCCATGAAGCATGAAACGAATCTTCTTGATATTCATGATGATCTCGATCACATCCTCGAGCACTCCGTGCATGCTTGAAAATTCGTGGTCAACGCCTTTGATCTTAATGGATGTAACTGCTGAACCCTCGAGCGACGACAGTAAAACGCGCCGCAGCGGATTGGCGATGGTGGCTCCGTAGCCAGGCATAAGCGGCCCGATTTCAAACGTGGTTCGATTGCCGTCCTGCGCGATCACTTTCACTTGTTCCGGTAGCTGTATCATATGTTTAGTTTTTAGTTGCTAGTTTTTAGTTGCTAGTTTAGAAATCACTAGAACCTAGAAACTGACCCCTAGAAACTCTTTTTTACCGACTGTAATATTCAATAATTGCCTGCAAATCACCTACCTGTACGCCGCTTTCCTCGGGCGTAGTCTGGCCTCGCACCGTCGCCGTCATTGTTTCCTTATTCAGCTCGATCCATGACGGAGCTTCGTATTTCGGCAGCCATTGCGGCACCAGATTTTGGAAAAAAGGCGATTTCTTGCTTCCTTCCCTTACGGAAATGACATCGCCGATGGAAACCCGCGCCGAGGGAATGCCTACCTTGCGTCCATTGACCAGAATATGGCCGTGATTCACGAGCTGGCGGGCCTGATCTCGGGATTGGCCAAGACCCATGCGGAATACGATGTTGTCCAGCCGATGCTCAAGCGCATTTAGAATCATGCCGTACGGCTCTTTTTTCGTAGCCACAGCTGACTTAATGTAGGATTTGAACTGCTTCTCAAGAAGCCGGTAAGTGTTTCTTACCTTCTGTTTGGATTTCAGCTGCTGGCCGAATTCAGACAGCTTGCGGGTCGGTTTGGCACCGTGCATGCCTGGCGGGTAGGGCTTTTTGGTGATCGCGGTTTTACCCATGGCGGAACGAACTCCCTTGATGGAGATGCGTTCGCCGATGCGGCGTTCTATCTTTTCTTTTGGTCCAGTATATCGTGCCATATTGGTTTACACTCTTCGTGGCTTAGGCCGGCGCACACCGTTATGGGCAATGGGCGTAGCATCCATGATAGAAAGTATATTCAGCCCGGTTCCGGCTAAACCTCGGATCGCCGATTCGCGGCCCGGACCAATGCCCTTGATAACAATCTTAATGTTAGTCAGGTTGAATTTTTTGGATTTTTCAAACACGTCTTTTGCCACCAAGTTAGCAGCATACGGAGTCGATTTTTTGCTTCCCTTAAAACCCAGCAAACCAGCCGAAGACCAAGAAATGACCTGGCCCTTGGAATCGGCAATCGAAATCAGCGTGTTATTATATGAAACGTTGATGACCGCGGTACCGTTAAGGACCTGTTTTTTGGCGGAAGCTTTTTTTGGTGCGACGGAAACCTCTGCCGCCTCCGGTGCAGTAGTTTCTCCATCTTTAGTTATAATTTTCTTTTTACCCATGTGATGTTTGCCTAAGTCTTCTCTCCTGTTGGCTTGCGTCCAGAACCAGCAGTCTTACGACCACGGTAGGTACGGGTACTACGAGAATTCGTCTTAGTTCGACCGTGTAACGGCAAGTGCCGAGAGTGGCGAACACCTTTCCAGGTACCGATTTCTTTCAGCCGCTTCACGTTCTGGCTGATTTCCTTGCGCAAATCTCCCTCAACTCGATAATTCTGCTCAATGATTTTCTGAATCTTATTGATCTCTTCGGCGGTCAGATCTTTGGCACGCTTATTCGGATCAATGGCAGCCGAACGCAAAATGACAGTGCTGGCCGACAGACCGATGCCGTATAGATACGGCAAGGCGTATTCGATTTTCTTATTGTCCGGAATGTTGATACCGAGTATGCGTGGCATAATTTCAGTTATCATTTATCAGTTTCCATTTTTCATTTGCAGAATTGGAAATTGGTAAATAGTAATTGGTAAGTGTTCTTATCCTTGGCGCTGTTTATGCTTCGGGTTCTTGCAGAGGCAATAGATCCGGCCTTTTCGGCGGACCAACTTGCAGTTATTGCAGATCTTTTTTACCGAAGCTCGTACTTTCATTATTAATAGCGGTACACGATACGGCCTCTCAAGCCATCGGGGCTCAATTCGACCGCAACACGGTCTCCGATCATTACTTTGATGTAATTCATCCGCATTTTGCCGGCAAGATATGCCAGCACCTCGCGGCCGTCTTCCAGCTGCACCTTAAAGGTAGTGTCGGGAAGAGCTTCGATGACCGTCGCATTTAGTTTTTCCTTTTGTTGGTTTGGCACTTCTCGGAGAAGGTTACTGAAAAACAAATCCACTTGAATAAGTGGTTTTCCTTGATAAAGAAGGGTTCTCCACTTAGAAATCATGGGAATCCCTCACGAGTAATTCGAGAGGTTTTCAGCGAGTCTATGATAACAAAACCGCGCCCATGAGTCAACTCTGGGTTAGTATGATGTAATAATCCGCACCCGGCTTGGGTCCTTGGGGATAGACCGAACCCAAGGCGGACGTAAAACCACATTTGCCGCGGCGATATCCGATATCCCGCGGATGAGCAGCTTAATTTCGTCTTCTCTCTTTCCTGCCAGGCTGGTCAGTAGTTCCTGCTCGTTTATTTTCGCGTATCCAGGCCCTTCAATCGCAACTGTAAAGCGGAGGATGTCTGTCGCCGTATCAAATTTGACCTCGCCGTAATCCAGAGTCAATTTTTCCTGAACTGCGTGCAGATCATATTTCCCGTCGACATAAGCGGCAATTAGATTAAAAAGATCAGACTCTTTGAATCCGACCGTTTTGAGCGACCCTGAAATCGTCATTGTGAAACGCTCCGCCGCCTCGTCGGCCGCGGCGGTGCTTGAGGGTTTTTCAACCGCAACTTGGGATTCGTCGAATACTTTGAAGTCATCCATATCCGCCTTCAATTGTTCGGCGATCGCCCGCTTGACTTGGGCGGTGAGAATTTCCTGCGCCTGGCGGTAATCCTGCTCGGTTACGACCGTGGCTTTGCCGCTCGTGCCGCCACGCATCGGTTCATCGGATTGGCCGTAGATGTTTCCATATTTATTCGCATCGCCTTTCTCAGCAAAAGCTGGAATTTTGAAGATGCCGGCTGGCACGTTGAAATCCTGGCCGGATTTATCCGCAACCACCTGGACTATAACCGTGCCTGGAACTAATTTACCGTTCACTGTTTTAGCGGCTGGCACGATCACTCCCGATAAAGTTCGAAAAATATGTTTGTCGCTTGATTCAAATCGAGTTGTCGCAATAAGCTGTTGGAGCGCGGCAGTAGCATTGTAGACGGTAAGGCTACCTCGGGCTTTCTGGGCGACATCCTTGCTGCCGGTGGCTGGAAACTCTTGGGAGACGGTCTTTCGGATATTGAAAAGCTGGCCTGGAAGCTTCATGCCGGGCGCGTCAGGCGCGGAGGTTGCATCAGAAGCGGCAACTGACAGAGTCATGTCTAAATCTTGGCTTCTTGGCTGTATCGTAATCTGAGCACTGCCAGTCGACACGTAAATCGCAATGCCCGCAAGGATGGATGCCGCTATGGCAAGACCAATGAGAGATTTTCGATAGCGGCCCGAACCGGCCATGGTCGCTTTGGGAACAATTCGGCGCTCGACTACGGGCACGTGATGCCGGACACCAACTGGTGCCGCCCGTTCTTTTTTCGAACTAACTTTCAAGTCGCGACTTTCATCTGACTCCACATTGACGACATCCCTCATGCGTCGAGAATAAGCCGGGATCGCTTCAACTTCATCACGCTCTGAAAATTCCTCCGCCGCGGCGAGAAGTTCTTCATCCGCTTCCGCGGCCGCGGTGATGGAAATCGGCGGATGCTCATAGAAATCCTCCAATTCGTTCACCATATCTACTGCGCCTGCTTCCACTATTTTTGCCGATTTCTTTTTCGGCATTCCCGTTTTACTGCGCGCCTTTGGTTGGCGTGCAAGCAATACGTCAAAGCCGTGTTTTTTGGCCAATTCATTTAATTCAGGGTTGGAACAAAGAAAGGAGGCGGTTTTGTTGAGCCGCGCCGCTTCATCCCTCAAAGATACAAAGTAATCTTCTTTTTGAAAGGCTTTGTTTTTCTTAGGCAAGACGAAAATCACTTCATCAGCGGAACTCAATTTGAATAAATCAAGAATCTCCTTGAAGGAATCGTCCTTTAGAACGTTAATTATTTTGGTAGAGGCCATGAGTCAGAGTAAACACTCTGAAAACTATACCATGAGAATATGAAGGATAAAAGACTAGGGAATCTCGGTCGAATCGTGGCGCCGCTCCTCGCGCTCTATTTCTTCGATCGCCTCGCCGGGCGTGGTATCGTCAGGATCGCCGCTCAAATCGCCGGTATAGTCCGACTCGATTTTCTCAGGATTCGGTTTCTTTTTCTGGTAGGGTTCCTGCTGTGTCCGATCGAATTCTTCTTGAACTTCCTCTTCAGTGATAAATAAAAAATTATTCATACATTAATTATGAGTTCAAAATCCGTGAGCCGCAAGCGTTTGTTCCACTGTTGCCCGGTCGCGCGCCGCCATGAGCGCCGCGCGAAGCTCCTTAGCTCCGTCGAATTCTGAAACATACACCTTAAAGAATTTTTTCATGGTATCGATCCGCCGGCCGGCGGATTCGCTCCACAGGTCTTCAAATAGTACGACATGCCGGCGCAGCAACGCGACCCGTTCCTGTGGAGATTTTGATTTTGGATCTACTTTTGGATCAAAGAACCAAGGATTGGAAAATATGCCACGCCCGATCATGATTCCGTCCAGTCCATATTGTTCCGTCTTCTGAATGCCTTCCGGGTACGACATCACATCGCCATTGCCGATAATTGGAATACCGGCCGCATGGCATAATACTGCCGCTTTTCCGATCTCATCCCAATGGGCCGGAATTTTAGACATCTCCCTCATGGTACGCCCATGGATGATAATGGCTGCCGGTTCGGCTTCAATCAGATGCGAAATCCATTCTTCGGTGATGATACTGTGGTAACCAATTCTTGTTTTAACTGATACTGGCAGGGAATCGGCACC
>MGJZ01000026.1:0-3377 GCA_001794525.1 Candidatus Yanofskybacteria bacterium RIFCSPHIGHO2_02_FULL_50_12
GTGGTAAGATACCGAGCCAGATAACTCTTAGACTTTATGTCTGATTTCAAGATTAATAATATCATCATTCCGGAAGAGCTCCCGATCATCGCCCTTAAAAATACCGTTCTCTTCCCGAAGGTCGTCATCCCGATCATTATCCAGCGCCCGAAATCCGTAGGCGCGCTTGATTTCGCATATCCGCGCGACCGTTTAGTTCTGTTCGTGACGCAGAAAAACGCCTACGACGACATCACGAGCGACGATCTTTACCACGTCGGCACGGTCGGCCGGATCGTATCGGTCGTCAAATTACCCGACGGTTCCTCGAAAGTCGACGTCGAAGGCCTTGTCCGCGCCCAGATCCATGAAATTACCCGCGAGGAGCCGTTTTTCCTGGCCAAAGCCGAACCGATGTCGCTCTTGGTCCGCGACAGCCTGGACGAGAAGGCTTTGCTTCGCCGGGCGATCGAGCAGTTCCGGACCGTGTCCGAAGCCCGCTCGTTTCCGACTATCCTGCCCGAGATCATCTACATGATGTCCCAGCTTAAAGATACCGAGCACCTCGTCAGCCTGATGACGGTGAATTTGAATTTAGAAATCGAAAATCAGCAGCGGATCCTAGAACTGGAAAGCATGCTCGATATTCTGCGCCAGCTGAATATGTATCTTGGCCGTGAAGTCCAGATTCTCGAAGCGGAGAAAAACGTTGCGCGCGAGACCAAGAAACAAATCGGCAAAATGCAGAAGGAATTATTCCTGCGCGAACAGCTCAAGAGTATCGAGAAGGAACTTGGCGTAGAAGACGAGAAAGGGGAGAATGACGCGCTGAAGACTAAAATTCTCGCGGCCGGCATGCCCAAAGATGTCGAAGAGAAGGCGCTCAAAGAGTTGGCCCGTTTAGCCAAGATGCCGTCGTTCAATCCTGAAGTTTCATATATCCGCACCTATTTGGATTTGCTTGCGGATCTGCCCTGGTCCAAAAAGACCAAGGAAAAGATTGATCTGAAGGAATCGGAAAAAGTTCTCAATGAAGACCATTACGGCTTGCAGAAGGTAAAGGAGCGGATCCTGGAATATTTAGCCGTTCAAAAACAGGTCGGTAAATTAAAGGGACCGATTCTGTGCTTGGTCGGTCCGCCTGGCACCGGTAAAACCTCGATCGGCCAGTCAATCGCCAAAGCCCTTGGCCGCAAGTTTGTGCGCGTCTCTTTGGGCGGCTTGCGTGACGAAGCCGAAATTCGCGGCCATCGCCGGACCTATGTCGGTGCGTTACCCGGCCGGCTGATTCAGGGCGTCCATAACGCCAAAGTAAAGAATCCGGTTTTTATGCTCGACGAGATCGACAAAGTCGGCATGGATTTCCGCGGCGATCCGTCTTCGGCCTTGCTCGAAGCCCTTGATCCTCAGCAGAATCATGCCTTCTCCGATCATTACCTTGAAGTGCCGTTCGATATGTCCGACGTGCTTTTCGTCGCTACTGCTAACCTGCTCGACACCATTCCGCCGGCCCTCCGCGACCGCTTGGAAGTGATTGAATTCCCCGGCTACACTGAAGACGAAAAATTCCACATTGCCAAGAATTTTCTCTTGCCCAAGCTGTACAAAGACCACGGCCTTAAAAAGCGGAGCCTGTCGTTCCAAGACAGCGCGCTCGTGGACGTGATCCAGCATCATACCCGCGAAGCAGGGGTGCGTGAATTGGAGCGCCAGCTCGGCACCATCATCCGCAAAGTCACCCGCAAGCTTGTCGAGTCGCCGACGACCAAGCAGATAGTTATCAATAAAGACACCGTCCATAAATATCTTGGTCCGATTAAATACACCCACGAGCTCGCCGAGCAGAAAGACGAAGTCGGCCGGGCGACCGGTTTGGCTTGGACGCCGGTCGGCGGGGAACTGCTCTCGATTGAAGTAGCGAAGATGCCCGGCGTCGGCAAATTGATTTTGACCGGCCGCCTTGGCTCGGTGATGAAAGAATCCGCTCAAGCCGGACTGTCGTTTGCTCGGGCCTACGCCAACAAATTAGGCGTCAAAGAAGTTTTCAACAAAGACGATATCCATATCCATGTGCCGTCCGGGGGTATTCCAAAAGACGGCCCGTCGGCGGGTATCGCCATCACCACCGCACTGGTGTCGATGTTCCTCGGCAAGCCGGTGCGCAAAGAAGTAGCCATGACCGGCGAAATTACGCTTCGCGGCAAAGTGCTCGGCATCGGCGGACTTAAAGAAAAAGTGCTCGCCGCTCATCGAGCCGGCATCAAGATCGTCGTGATTCCGGAGGAGAATAAGAAAGACATGGAGGATATTCCTAAGGAAATCAAGCGCGACATCAAATTCGTCTTCGCCAAAACGATCGACGACGTCCTCAAAGTCGCCTTCAAGTAATCAAAAGGTCGCCCCCAGGCGACCTTTTGATTTGCTTAAATTTGGTTAATATTGTATAGTATCCTCCAAGAAAGGAGCACCTGAACAATGGAAGGACCACTAGCTTGGGGAATGGTAATTGTCCTCTTTGGTCTTGTAGTTGCAATCTTCATCGTTTTCCTGCAGAAGCTGGCGAATCTGAAGCTTCGCAGGCAGCTGGAGGCCGAACAGCTGAAGACGGAAAATCGGGCGGCCATAACCCGAACTTTCGTGGACACTCTGCAAGCGTTTGCCCATGAGGGTATTTCACTTACAGTCTCCATGAGTATCACCTACGGCTTGCGCTTGACCGGCAGGTTCAAGCAGACGGAAAGCGGCGCCGAAGTGATACTCAATCTCACGGCCAGCAATCGGGGTCCAGATTATCAAACTGCCTACTTAGCTATCGACTTTCCCTACAGATACAAGACGGTACGAGGTTTGAAAGGTCTCCAGAAAGCGCTTGGCGAACTGGTTCAACAAAGGTTCCGAGGCGTGGACAAGTATTCGGAGTCTACGAATCTTTCACCAGAAGTCCAAGCCAGTCTCCCAGCTCACGTGAAAGTGATCGTTGAAGCCCTTCGGTTTTACGAAGCCACCTGGCAACAGGTCAAAGCCGATGTGGCCGAAAAGCTTCAGACGGTTCTTGCCCGGCAAGATGAGTATGCCGTCAAGCACCAAGTTATGGAGGAGACAGAAGCGGAGCTCATCGCTTCAGCCCTCAAGCCCTTCCAGAAGCCGCCAACAAATGAATCCGCCGCCTGACACCGAGTCCAGCCCCACAAGTGGAGCTGGACTCGTTTTTGTTTCTCCGATTTCTTCTACCTGGTATAATTAAACTAGTGTCATTCTTCAATAAAAAGTTTCTATACGCGGTTTCGATCCTTGTCGGTAGCATGGTCGGCGTTGGTATTTTCGGCTTGCCGTTCGCCTTTGCCAAAGCCGGCTATAGCGTCGGCATCGGCATGCTGGTTCTGATCGCGCTGATCACG
>MGJZ01000026.1:3424-3535 GCA_001794525.1 Candidatus Yanofskybacteria bacterium RIFCSPHIGHO2_02_FULL_50_12
ACAGCATCAGCTCATGGGCTACACTAAAAAATACCTCGGTTCCGGGTTCCAGCGCTTGGTCTTTTTCAGTGTCTCGCTCACCGGCTATGTCGCCCTATTGGCGTATATCAT
>MGJZ01000026.1:3550-4629 GCA_001794525.1 Candidatus Yanofskybacteria bacterium RIFCSPHIGHO2_02_FULL_50_12
TTTAAATACGCTCCTCTCAACTTTTTTCTATCTACCGCTAGCGGCCTACAGCGTCATCTTTGCAGCGATCGTGTCTCTACTGGTATTACGCGGAATTAAGACAGTCGCAGGCGTTGAACTAGTCTTCGTAATTTTATTTGGGCTGGTCATGGCGGTGATTGTCGCGACGGGCTACCGAGCGATTAATCCGATTAATTTCTCCGGCTTTAATCGTGAATTCGTGTTCTTGCCGTATGGCGTGCTCCTATTTGCCTTCGCGGGTTTGCTGGCCGTGCCTTTCCAGCGGCATATTTTGGCCGGTCAGGAACAGTACATGCGCAAAGCGATTTTGGTCGGCGTGCTTCTAGTTGCGGTTCTTTATGCGGTGTTCGCTACGACTGTGGTCGGTATTTCCGGTGCCGTAACCACGCCCGATGCCATTTCCGGTCTTTATGAATTCCTCGGCGGGCGAATCGTGATCCTGGGCTCGCTGTTCGGTATCTTCGCCATTACCACTTCATTTCTCATGCTCGCATCGGGTATGATTGAGATGCTCCACTTTGATTATAAAGTCCGTCGCTTCCAGGCCTGGGTGCTTGTGATAGTGCCGCCGATTTTTCTGTTCTTGGCCGGTATTCGCACTTTCGTAGATGTCATCAGTTTGGCCGGCGGCGTGGCGATCGGTCTGGAGCAAATTATCGTCGTGTTCCTCTATGCGAAAGCGAAATCGCGCGGGGATCGCGTGCCGGAATATTCCCTTAACGTCGCCAGTTGGCTTTTATATCTCCTCATTGCCATTTTCGCCACCGGCATCATCTATTTCCTCTTCGTCCGATGATGATTGAGAAAGAATTGGTTAAAAAAGCTATAACGGGTCCAATAGATTGTATATGCAAAAAATGATGCAGAAAATCGAGAATTGGGTGTTTTATGTTTTTTTGTTTGCTATCCCGATTTCGTTGCGGCATATCTTTGATTATCAATCCTTCGGTTATATTGAATGGCAAGCCAAGTACCTCTACGCAACTGATATTCTGCTGGGGATACTACTGATCTTCTGGATATGGAACAGGAGCGGTGGCCGGAGCGAGCTTACTAGT
>MGJZ01000026.1:4661-22173 GCA_001794525.1 Candidatus Yanofskybacteria bacterium RIFCSPHIGHO2_02_FULL_50_12
AGGCTTTGTTGCAGTTGCAGGTATTTCTATACAAAATGCATTGGATGTGGGTACTGCGTGGTTTCAATTCGCTAAGCTGATCGAAGGAGTACTGTTGTATTTCTATATCAAAAACTACGCACTGAATCGTTTTGACATGACCGCTGGATTCACGGCGCTAGTGGCTGGCGGCATATTCCAAGCTGGTATCGCAATCGTTCAATACGGACTTCAGGGTAGTATCGGCCTGCAGTGGCTCGGGGAGAGCGTGTTTAACAATGTCATGCCCGGCGTGGCTGCGTTTTACGCGGCTGGTGAAAAAATAGTTCGTGTTTACGGTACCACACCCCATCCGAATGTTCTGGCGGCATATTTTTTTATCGCGATCGGTGCGTTTTACGGCCGATCCATGCTTCGGCATGTGAACGGATGGTGGCTCTTGGGATATAATTTAATTCTCTGGGGCTTATTGCTGACATATTCCCGTACGATTATAGGAATGGCCGCAATCATTTTTATTGCATGGTCCGCAATGGCCGGATATCTTCTCTTTGTTCGAAAAACATTTGTTTCTCGTGAGGCAGCAGAGAATTCGTTGAAGATCATCGTGAGTACGGTGATTGTGGTCGGCATTTTCACTGCGTTTAATTGGCCATATGTGGTTAATCGGCTCACTATTTCGAGTAATGACGAGGCGGTACAGTTGCGTATGCTTTATAACCGAGAATCGCTTGAGGCTGATGAGAACCTGCTTGGATTAGGGATCGGTAATTTCGTACCATGGCTGATGACCCAAGACCTCCATTTACAGCGCAGTCTCTACCAGCCCGTCCATAACATCTATCTTCTAATCAAAGCGGAGACGGGCCTGGTCGGGCTGGGCTTATTCTTATCATTTCTTGCTTTGTTGTGGCGAGATTATTACAAACGTCTTGGGTTCAAAAAACTATATCATTTCTCCTTTGCCCTGATCGTGGCTTCAATACTCATTTTTGGCCTCTTTGATCATTTTCTCTGGACGATCCAAGCTGGCCGGCTGATGTTCTGGATTGCACTCGGTCTTCTTGCCGGCGCAAAATGAAGATAGTACACTTGATAGCGTGAATACTGACCGTACGGAGCTGATGAGAGTAATTAAAGAGGAAGTACTCGCGCTCAAGGAGTCGTCTCTTTACGCAGAGCGGGTGAAGAATAATGTCTTTCCCGTCATCGGGGAGGGGAGCCATTCAGCCAAGATTATGTTCATCGGCGAAGCGCCCGGGCGCAATGAAGCTAAAACCGGTCGGCCATTTGTCGGCGCGGCCGGCAAACTCCTGGATGAGATGCTGGTCTCGGTCGGGATTGATCGCAAGGAAGTCTATATTACCAATATCGTAAAAGATCGGCCGCCGTTCAACCGTGATCCGCTGCCGGAGGAAATCACCGCGTATGGGCCGTTTCTGGATCGCCAGATCGATATCATCCAGCCTGAAGTTATCGCCACTCTCGGCCGGTTCTCGATGGACTATATCATGCGCAAATTCGGCCTGGATGACGTGCTGGCATCGATCAGCAAAATGCATGGCCGGGCATTCGAAGCGAAATCGTCCTACGGCACAGTCGCTATTATCCCGTTGTATCATCCAGCCGTGGCGATATACAATCGCGATTCAAAAAATATTCTGATGGAAGATTTTAAAATCCTAACGCAGTACAAATAAGTGGAAGCGTTTATCTCGTTTTTTCAGCAGCATTTTCCTCTGTTGGCGGAATACAAATATCTGCTCATCTTTCTCGGCGCGACGTTCGAGAGCATGAACACGATCATCTTAAGCGGCTTTTTGGCTTCGATCGGTTCAGTCGAGTTTTGGCCGGTACTGCTTATCGTCCTGGCCGGAGAAATCCTGAACGGCTATATGTGGTACGCGGTCGGCTACTTCGGCGGCGCCAAGCCGATCGACCGCTGGGGCCGCAAGGACGAAAAAAGCCGCAAAATTATCGAGACCGTTGAACGTTACTTCCACCGCTACAGCGGCCGGGCGATTGTGCTGGCTAAACTCACCTGGTCGCTTACCATTGCCACGATGATTATGGCCGGATCGTTCAAATACGACATGAAGCGATTTACTTTGTATAACCTTATCGGCGCCCTCGGCTGGGTGGCGATCACTTTTTCCATCGGCTATGTCTTCGGCGAAGGGTATCAGGCGATCTTCGTCATTACCCATATCGGCTATGTGGTCTTGTTCTTGGCCGGCGCCATAGTGCTGATCTATGTCCTGCGCCATCTGTTTCGATCTAAGTTTTTCCGGACTAGGCGCGCCGCCGAGCGATTCCGCGAAATTGGCGACAAGATCAAAGAAGGTATCGACCGAATGATCTCTCCGTAAGTTGAAGAACGACCGGCGACGACCGAACGAGAGTGAGGAAGTACTGAGGGCAGAAGCCCGAATGTAGGGGATCGATCAGCTTATTTCAAAATAAAATAAAAAGCTCCGGCGCGCGCGCCGGAGCGGACTAATTGCCGATTCCCTGGATCGGGTCGGGAAATGGTTCGAGAATGTCAACCATTTCCTGCTTGGTTCCGATCTTCGTTTGAATCGTGGCCAACGACCCTTTGCAGCTGAGCCGATGCGGCCGCTGGTTGCAATCGCAACGTCCGGGTGCTTCCACGACCCGGAACGGACCATTGCCGAACCGAGCGATCTCTTCGTGGAGCCGATGGTATTGACGCGGGCGCCGCAAAACCTCTTGCGTGTATCGGACGTGGACAGGGAACTGTTGCATGTGCCTCCTGGTTAGTACTGCATTTCAGTGTACTATTATACCATGAGCGGCCAATGAATGCAACTAGGCTGTGGATTGTTTAGGTGGGGGTTTTGTGCTACGCTGGAGGGTAAACAAATGAACACAATCAAAGCGTTATTTTTCCTTGTAATTTTCACTTTTTCCCTAGTTGCAGTCCCGGCCCAGGCAGCCTCAGACGATAATCGCTATTTCGTAAAATCAAACTCGCAGTTCTGGATGAAGTCGTTTAACGCCCGCCATCAATTCGAAGGCGGATTTTCCGCCGACCTGACTGACTTCCAATTGCGGCTGGCAAAGGTGTTTGGCGTCGAAGTTGAACCGATCAAAAAGCTTACCATTCTCGCCGTGCCGACGCCGCTGGCAACCAAGCGCGCCGGCAAGCCCGCTCTTTCCAAAACTCCGACTGATCAGACTCCTTGGGGCGTTGAAATGATGTATGATGATCCGTTGCTGACGAAGTCATCTGGCGGCGCCGACGTGCTTGTTGCCGTACTAGACACCGGTGTCGACAAAAACCACCCTGATTTGAAGAATCGGATCGCCCAATGCAAAGATTTCAGCGGACCGACCGAAGCGATAACTGACGGGCGCTGCGAAGACAAAAACGGCCATGGCACTCATGTCGCCGGCATCGTCGCCGCCGATGGCGGCGCCGGTAAAGGGATATATGGCATCGCGCCTCAAGCCCGTTTGTTCGCCTACAAAGTCTGCGGCAACAACGGCACCTGCTTTGCGGACGATGTTGCCGCTGGATTGCGTGTCGCGGCTGATAGCGGCGCCAATGTCATAAACTTAAGCCTTGGTTCCGACTCATCCAGTCCGCTCATTGAATCTGCGGTTGTATACGCGATCAACAAAGGCGTATTGGTGGTTGCCGCTGCCGGCAATGACGGCCCGTATGTGAATAGTATCGACTACCCGGCCGCCTATGCGGGCGTGGTAAGCGTCGGCGCCATTGACGCCGCGATCAATGTTCCCGATTGGAGCGCCCGCGGCAAGAACGAAGATACTCAATCCTACGTCAAAGAGGACGGCGACATCGAATTCGCCGCACCCGGCTTGAATGTGGAATCTACGGGCATCGGCGAATATGCCGTATTATCGGGTACTTCGATGGCCGCCCCGCATGTGGCTGGCTTCGCCGCCAAAGAGTGGCAGAAAAGCGCGGAGAGTCCCGCCGAAGCTACGCGCGAACTCCTTCGACAATTCGCTCGAGATATTCTGCCGACTGGCGACGACAATGCCTCCGGCTGGGGAATCCCGACGCTATAATATGAAACTATTTAAACTCGTAGAAACTCCGTAACTAAAAAGCCCCGCTTCGCGGGGCTTTTTAGTTTTAAACATTTAAACTATAATTAAAAGTATGAAAGTAAATGCTGTCATCCGCTATCTGGTTATGGGCGATTTTTTTGTGAATGCCGGCTTTAGTGTCTTCGCGCCAGTGCTTGCAATCTTCGTCACCGGCCAAATCGTGGGCGGCAGCATCGAGACTGTCGGCTTTGCGGCCGCCATCGTTCAAATATTCAAAGTAATCGTCGAATTGCCGGTCGCTCGCATCCTGGATAGGAACCACGGCGAGTACGACGACTTTGTCTCGCTCATTTTTGGCAGTACCCTCATCGCTACCGTGCCGTTCCTGTATCTCGGTGCCAGCGAAATCATCCATGTCTATATCATCCAGGCAATCTACGGCATCGGTATCGCTTTCGTAGTGCCGCCCTGGTATGCGATTTTCTCACGCCACCTGGACAAACTGCAGGAAAGTTTTGAATGGGCACTTGATTCGATCTCAATCGGCGTTGCCGCGGCTGGTGCCGCGGCGGCCGGCGGCTATCTCGCCCAGCATTTCGGCTTCCATTTCGTATTCATCATCGGCGGTATCTTTGCCATCTTCGGCGGCGCCATGCAGATCCTCATCTTCAAGCACCTTAAAGGCAAAGTCCCCCGCGGCCAAGTTCGCCCATCTGGCGAAAAAGTTTTGTCATAGGATATCCACAAATTTACTCAACTTGACAGTCTTGACGGTGTATACTTAAGGCATGGTGAAAAGACAACTCGGCCAGTACTACACCGAAGGGAATCCTTTTACCCTCAGACCCTTTCTTGCTTGGGCAAAGAAGATCGGACTCAATAACAAACATGTACTCGAGCCCTTTGCTGGGGCTAACAATATTATTCGTGGGCTTCAGAGCCTAGGATTTGCCCAACAGTTTACTTCATTCGATATTGTGCCGACTGATCCCGCAGTAGTTTTTCGGGATACGATAAAAGATTTTCCTCAAGGGTTCGAACTTTGCATTACAAATCCTCCTTGGCTGGCCAAGAACTCTGCTCATCGGCGAGGACTATTATTTCCAGATACCCCTCATGATGATTTATATAAGCATGCATTACAGCTTTGCTTGGATAATTGTAAGTATGTAGCGGCGCTTATTCCGGCTACATTTCTCCGGAGCGGTATTTTCCACGATCGGCTTGATACAGTCATTTTTCTCCATGACCAGCGCATGTTTTTGGATACTGAAAATCCGGTATGCCTTGCACTATTCAGAACGGCCTCGCATCAAGTTAAGGTTTTCCATGACAATGAATTTATCGGAGCTCTTAATGAACTTGAAACCAAGTTGCCCCAACCTACACAACGAATCCACATTTCCTTTAATCACCCATCAGGAAGTTTGGGATTTGTGGCTTTCGACAACACTCGCGAACCTTCAATTCGTTTTATGAAAGGAAGTCAGCTCAAGAATTATACTGTTGGATTCACTTCGAGAATGGTTACCCGAATTGGCGGGAGATTTCATAATCTTGATTCACTCATCGATAATCTTAATGCTGATATTGAGAAATTTCGGAAAGAGACGAAAGACGTCTTCTTGACACCATTCAAAGGGTTACGTAAAGATGGGCATTATCGCCGGCGCATGGACTATCGTCTGGCGCGGGACTTTATCGCCAAATATGCCCACACCCACTCCTGATTTTGAAAAGGAATTTATCCAAGCCATAAGGGCTAATCTCTTAGAAGTCATTATTCAGCTAGATGCGGGAGATAAGAATTTACGGAAGAAAATAGATACTTTTTCTTCGCGTTTTAAATTTTTAAAATCTGAAGTCGAGAAGAAAATACGGGAAGACAATATGTTCAGGGCGGTTTTTTCGAAAGATCCTGGAAAACAAAAGATACATGAGAATATCGCCGCCCGATTCATCGAGAAACTTCCTCAGGTGAGCGATTTCAACCAGCTTTCCCATAATGGTCTGCAATTGCTCGGAGGGACTGTTATTTCTCGTAAAGACGCTCGAATCGGTGGAGGTGTCAGCAGGGCAAAATCAATTGATTTTACTTGGAACAGTAGTGTATATAAGATTTATGCGGCCCACAAATACACTAAGAATTCAGGCGGTGCCCAGGATAACCAGTATCGAGACCTTCAAGTATTTATCCGAGAAGCGAATGATTCCAATTTGAAGAATACCGTATTCCTCGCGATTGCGGATGGCGGGTACTATCAGATGAATGATTCTGAAACCGGAACCACAAAATTACAGCGCTTAAAACGCTTAGCAAACAAAGAAAATGTTTTCGCTATGCCCATCGATGAACTCGAATCTTTTTTAGTAGAACTTTCTAGTAAAAACTGAAGGCAAATAGTTATAATTTGTACGTGAATAAGAAAGCGGAACAAAAGACAGTTTTGGTGGGGGTGCTAAAGAGTAAGCGTGATTTGGAGATATTGTTGAAGGAGAAATGGTATCGGATTCCGGTTGCTTTTCTGCCGAAGAAGAAATTTGAATATATCGCGCTGTATCAGCCGGCGGTGTTTGGCCGCGAGGGCAAGCGGATTCAATATTACGGCCAGATAGCGGATCGGAACGTTTGCAAGCGAATTGATTTATTACCAAAAGAAACAAGCCATCCGAGAGCGGAAGATGATTATGCAAAATTTGAATTCCAAAATATTGAAGTTTTAGATGAACCGATTAGGAATATCATTCCGCGGCGCGTGTCGTTTGGTTTCACGACGCTCAAGAGCCTTAAATCAGCCAGGGATATCCTACAGCTATACGGCGTGCCGCCGACGGAGCAGATTATTGAGCGGCGATTGAAGCAGGTTGGGATTCCTGCAGTGCCGGAGCATCGCGTTTCTATCGAAGGCAAGAAATTCAGGATCGACTTGGCAATCATCCATCTTGGCGGCAAAATAGCGATTGAATGCGATAATAAAAAAGCTCATGCCGGCAAGACCCAGCGTTCAAAGGACGAAATAAAAAACAAATATCTCCAACAGGCCGGCTGGAGAGTTATTCGCCTGAAAGAAGCGGATATTATTGAAAGGCTCGATCAGTGTGTTAAAGTAATTCAAAAAGCGATGGAAATTGCTCCGACTCTATTTCAAAAACGAGTGTATAATTTCGTAAGGACTATCCCGAAAGGGAAGACGATGTCCTACGCGCAGGTGGCGGAGGCGATCGGCCGACCGCGCGCTTATCGTGCGGTCGGCAACGCGCTCAATCGCAACCCCTACATTCTGGAAGTGCCGTGTCATCGCGTGATTCGTTCTGACGGTTCAATCGGCGGATTCAATTCGGGCACTGCCCGCAAGAAAACTCTTCTCCGCGCCGAAGGCGCAATATAGCCTGGTTCCCACCGGCGTTCTTTTATTCTATAATTATCTCGTGCCAAAACGTTTTCTTCTCGTTGGAGGTGGGTCTGGCGGCCATGTGGTGCCGCTTGTTGCCGTGGCTGAGTCGCTTCGCAAACTCGATCCGACGGTGGAGCTCATGCTTCTTGGCGAAGGCCAGTTTTTGATTTCAGCAGCTGATCAGGCAGGCTTGCCGTATAGAATCATCCTGGCCGGCAAAGCCCGCCGGTATTTCAGTCCGCTCACGCTTTTGGATCCATTCAAAGCCATAATCGGATTCATTCAATCATTGTGGCATTTGTACGCATATATGCCGGACGCGGTTTTTACCAAAGGCGGCTACGCCTCGGTGATGCCGGCACTGGCGGCTAAACTTAATTTCATTCCGGTTTACACGCACGAGTCGGATTCGATTCCCGGCTTAAGTAATAGATTTTTGGGAAAAATATCCGCCGCGGTATTTATTTCATTTGAATCAGCCGGAAAGTATTTTAAACAGAAAAAAACGGCCTTGGTCGGGAATCCCATTCGGCCGGAGGTAGTGAGCGGCGATCGGGACACGGCCTTGCAATATTTCAATCTTCGGACCGATAAAAAAACGATTCTCATCGCCGGCGGCAGCCAGGGTGCCAAGCGGATTAATGATGTTATCTTGGAATCGCTGGTCCTGCTGGTTCAGCAGTATCAGATCATCCATCAATGCGGCGACTCGCAACTGCAGGCAGTGCAGGCCGAAGTTGAGCGCTATCAAAAGGAAGGCGAGCAATCCTACGCTTCCATGATCCAGGCGAATTACCGCTTGTATCCGTTTTTTAAATTCGAGGAAATGGCGCTGGCCTATGCCGCGGCGGATATCGTTATTTCCCGCGCCGGCGCATCGAATCTGTCTGAAATTGCGGTGCTCGGCAAGCCGGCGATTATCATTCCCATTACCCAATCGACCAACAATCACCAAATGCAGAACGCGCTTGAATTCCAGAAATACGGCGCGGTGATTCTTGAAGAAAGAAATATTTCGTCGCACATCCTCCTCAATCAGATCGAGGAATTATTGAAACCCGAAACTGCCGCGGCAATCAGTGCAAAGATCAAAGAATTTGCCAAGCCCGACGCGGCTGATAAAATCGCCCAAGTATTACTCTCATGAATTGGCAGACGATTGGGTTTAAAGCGCAGAAGAAATATTTAGAACAAGCGGCGAAGGCTGATAATTTGGCGCATGCATATTTGTTTACAGGCAACGATATGATTGGCAAACAGATGTTTGCCAGAGACCTGTACGCTCTTGTGAATGGGCGAGAGGCGACGGTTAACGAGCCTGACTTTAAGCTCATTTCGCCGCGAGTTGAAGAAGATGAGACAAAGATATATATCGAGGATATCCGAGATTTGAAGTCATTTGCATCTCTGCGGCCGTATTACGGGCCGTACAAATTTATTATCATCAACGATGCTGACCGTTTGACGCCGGAGGCGTCAAACGCGCTCCTGAAAGTTCTCGAAGAGCCGACGCCCAAGACGATCCTTATTCTCATTTCGTCTAAGTCGCGGATGCTGCTGCCTACGATCACTTCGCGATGCCAGCATATCAATTTCATGTCGCATGACGAAGCGGCACTCATCGAGTATATGGACAAACTTAAGTTGTCAAAAGGGGATCACACACTCCTAATCTCTATGGCTCATGGCCGGATTGGCTGGCTCCAGTGGGCAACTGAGCATATAAAAGAGATTCAAGAGTCTCTGGGCGACCTCGATAAGGTATTAAAGGGAACGTTGGCTGACCGGATGGCCTATGCAAAAAAAATATACGAAAGGGAAACCTATCCGACCACGCTCGCCAACTGGATGTATTGGCTGCATGGAAATCGCAAAGAAATTCCTCATGCGGATCGGGTACTGAAGGAATTAAACCGACTTCATCTCATCATCGCCCAGCCTCAATACAATCATCGCCTCGCCCTCGAAAACACTCTTATCAATCTTTGACATAAAGTACTAGCTAAGGTATAGTATCGCCGGAGGTGCGCTATGATCGAATGGATCGACGAGCGCATTCTCGCGCTCTTTACTAAATTCTCCCACTGGTTCCAGCGGCTGACTGGACTGACGAACTTTTTTTGGGCTCGAGTGTGTTTGGGGTTGTTTGCGGTGGGGATTCTGATTAGCGTCGCGAATTATTGGTTCCCAATCCTTGCCACGGAGACTCCTCTACTCGGTGTGATGTTGGCCTCTATCTGGTTGGCCTATGTGCTTGCTTTTACGGAATTAACCCATAGGGCTGATCAACATTTTTGGTCCGGAGCAAACACAAAACATTCAGTTCAGAGAGTGCTTTCAGAGAATGCAATCGAGAGGGTGCTCTTGCTAGTAGTTGGTGCGCTCCTCTTGGTCTTGTCTTTTAAGGCCCTTGCAAACAATCCGGAAGTTTCAATATGGCCTCAGATCTACGTATCTCTTGATCCCGGCTACCTTTCCTCAGCCACTTATTTTGCTATCGTGGATCCGCTTCCGCCGGGGAAAAGCAAAGTACGCCAGTGGATCGAGGAAATGCAGGCAGGATTCCGCAAGCTGCAGCCGCTCTCGCGGCCGAACCGTTAACCCAGCACCACTCATTCGGGGAGTCGTGCTGGGCTTTCTTTTTAATCAAAAATTGGTATTATTTCACTAATGTACAGGGAACTCATTGGCCAAAGGAAAAAGGAATTTGATGCGGTCTTGGAATTCGCCAAGAACGAAGCCGGCTCGATTCGCACCGGGCGGGCCAATCCTTCACTCGTCGAAGATCTGCCGGTTGAATATATGGGTTCTCGTTTGCGTATTAAGGAAGTAGCGAGCATTACCACGCCCGAGCCGCGAGTAATTGTCATCCAGCCCTGGGATCCGGCCGCGATCGCGGCGATTGAAAAAGCAATCAGCGAAAGTTCAATCGGACTAAATCCGGCCAATGACGGCCACGCCGTCCGGCTCACCATTCCGCCGCTGACCGAGGAACGACGCAAGGAATTTATTAAAGTGCTCAATCAAAAAATGGAAGAGGCGCGTATTCGCATGCGCCAAGTACGGGATGATATCTTGAAGAAAGTGCAGAATGCCGTGAAAGAAAAAACGGCCCGGGAGGACGAAGTACGTTTGGCCAAAGATGAACTTCAGAAAATCACCGACGACATCAACAAAAAAATCGACGAAATGATCAAAAAGAAAGAAAGCGAATTGATGACATCATAGTTTCGACCGGGTGCTACACTTATGCTTACTGCTTTAATTTTTATTGTCGTATTGGGGGTATTAGTGCTCGTGCACGAGTTCGGGCATTTTTTGTTTGCGAAGCGAGCGGGGATGCGGGTGGACGAATTCGGGTTTGGGTTCCCGCCACGGCTCTTGAGTTGGAGGAAGGGCGAAACACGCTATTCTATTAACGCGATTCCGTTCGGCGGATTCGTAAAGATCATGGGCGAGGATGGGGACGAGCGTGGGCCGCGAAGTTTTGCGTCTGCCTCATTCAGCCACCGGATGCTTGTGATTTTAGCCGGCGTGGCCATGAATGTGCTATTGGCCGCGGTGTTTCTTATGCTTGTCAATTTCTTCGGCATGCGCATCGGCCTTTCTGAAGGCGATACGCTCGGTGCAAGAAATCTCCAAGTACAGCTCGTTAGCGTGTCTGAAGGCAGTCCCGCCGCCGCCGCGGGTTTACAGCCGCTGGATGCGATGGCCGGATACTATGAGGACGGCCGGTTAATTAGAATCGATTCGCCAAAGGAACTCCAAGATATCGTTGCACGGCACGCAGGAGAGCCCGTTGTATTTCAAGTCGGCCGCGGCGGTGATTTGATCGAAAAAACAATCACGCCGCGGGTTAATCCACCCGAAGGTCAAGGCGCGCTTGGCGTTTCGCTTGCGCTCACTGGGGAGGTTTCCTATCCGTGGTACGAGGCAATCTGGCGGGGTATCCACAATGCGGCGATTATCACATATCACACGGTGCTCGCATATTACGATCTTTTGAAAACCCTATTCATCCATGGTACGCTGATTGCGGAGGTATCCGGTCCGATTGGCATCGCGACGCTTACCGGCCAAGCGGCTGATGTCGGATTTAATTATCTTTTGCAATTCGTCGCGTTGATTTCAATCAACCTAGCGGTGTTGAATGTGATTCCATTTCCTGCACTCGATGGCGGGCGGGCGGTTTTACTCATCGTTGAAAAACTAAAAGGCTCGCCGATTCCAAAACAGGCTGAAGGCATGATCAACATGATCGGTTTTTATCTCCTCATCATGCTCATGATCTACGTGACCTTCAAAGACCTCTCGAAATTTTTCCAAAATTAAACGTGAAACTTTCTAAATTATTTACTAAGACGCTTAAGACGAATCCGGCGGATGAAACTGCGATCAATGCCCAGCTCTTGATCCGCGGCGGCTTTGTATCAAAAGTGATGGCGGGCGTGTATGAATATATGCCCCTTGGTTGGCGCGTACTTCAGAAGATCAATAACATCATCCGAGAAGAGCTTAATAAGATCGGCGCGGATGAGTTATATCTGTCCGTCTTCCAAGATCGCGAGACGTGGCAAGCGACCGGACGTTGGGATTCAGCCAAAGAAGTGATGTATCAATTTAAAGATACCACGGGCAAAGAATACGGTTTGGGTTTCACTCACGAAGAACCACTCACTGCTACTGCACGGCATTACATTAATTCTTACAAAGATTTGCCTAAGGCGGTGTATCAGATACAAACTAAATTCCGCAATGAGGCCCGTGCAAAATCAGGATTGCTTCGTGGTCGCGAATTCTTGATGAAAGACTTGTATAGTTTCCACACGACTCAAGAAGATCTTGATCAGTATTATGAAAAAGTAGCTACGGCCTATGACACGATATTTTCTCGCACTGGATTGAAGGCAGTTCGGACGTTTGCTTCCGGTGGATTATTTTCAAGATTCTCTGACGAATTTCAAGTGGTATCTGAAATCGGCGAGGATACGATTTATATAAACGAAGAAAAGAATCGGGCGGTGAATAAAGAAGTAAATACCGATGAAGTACTGAACGAGCTCGGTTGGGATAAGACGAAACTCGTTGAAAAACCGGCGATTGAAGTGGGCAATATTTTTAAACTCGGTACGCGTTTCTCTGAGCCGCTTAAACTTTCGTACACCGATGAGAGCGGAGATTCGAAACCTGTAATCATGGCATCTTACGGCATTGGTCCGGGGCGTGTGATGGGGGCGGTAGTGGAAGTATCTCATGATGATAAAGGTATAATCTGGTCGGAACAGATTGCGCCATTCAAAGTTCATCTTATCTCTCTGGGTAAGAACGCCGAGGCTGAAGATGTATACCAAAAATTACAGGCCAGCGGCATTGAAGTGCTCTATGATGACCGTGAAGATAAAGCGGCCGGCGAGAAATTCGCCGATGCCGACCTAATTGGTTGCCCTTGGCGCTTGGTGGTAAGCGGTAAAATGGCTGATGACCAAATTGAAATCAAGAAACGTCCTGATCCTACCCCTCAAGTTGTAAAACGATCCGAGATCATCAATCTCCTGAAGTAAGTAAAAGGCCCGCGACGAACGCGGGCCTTTTACGGCGGCGCGCTCGCGCGGGCTAGATCCGATGCGCCTGATGAGCGCGATAGCGCTGCATCATCCGGTCGTGTTCGTCGGGCTGGAGCCCTTCGATCTGATCCGGACTGATAAAGCAGGCGTACGGCTTGTGGAGCGAGAGAATGCGCCTGTCGAGAAGGAGATAACAGATCTGTCCCTCGCCGCACGATCCGGGCAGGTTCTCGATGAGGTTGAATGGGATTTCCGTGACGGCGACTCGGCGGAACCGACTGCGGCTTCCAACCGGTCCCACCGGACTGGTACACTGAGCGGCCCAGTTGAGCTGGATACCCGCCCGGGTGATCTCTTTGATTTCGCCGATCACCCGATGACCGTCAACGTGAGATGGGACGGTAATCAGGATTTCGACGTGTTTGTTCAGGTCTTCGCGCGATGCGTCCCGCAGCCGATGCTCCGCGGTGAGGTCGCTTTGCATCTCTTCGTAGCTCTTGTATCTGCGCATGAGCTGGTCCTTTTTAAAGGGCTGTGCTAGCAGCCTCCAATATATACATTATACCATATTTAATAGGTAAAAGTCAAGTGTGTGCATAAGGCCTATTTGACGGGGTTTTTGGCGAGTCTAGAATTGAGGAAATGGTCAAAGGAATAGGTATTCTCGGGGCGGTGATTCTTCATGCTCTTTTATTTTTCCTTATCGCCTATGCGGATACTACGAATTTTGCGCCGGTTTCGGGAACAGATAGCACTGAAGAATCGGCGGCGCTGACTTGTTGCGCCACGAGCAGTGATGTTGGTCGGTTATCAGCCAGTGATGACAGCCGCATGGCATCAAACGGCCCTTGGCCTGGGGTAGGTGCATATGACGAGACTAAGTTTATCGAATTCGTATTTCAGCCGAATATTCCAGCTGATGCAGCCATTTCTTCTATCAGCGTCATCCACGAGTATCGCCGCAGTGCGATTCTAGTGGCCGCCAAGTTGGAAGCATGGGATGGCAATTCGTGGCATGATATTGCTCTTGAGGTGCCGACTGCGAATAGTACCGACATTTCGGCGACTAAAGATATTTCTTCAATCATTGACACGCCGGCAAAAGCAAATGGGTTGGTAATTCGCTTCTTAGCTTATCGGGACACGCCGGCATCAAGTGCCACGACGAGCCATGATTATATCGGTCTCTCAATAACTTATTCGGTACCGACCCCTACTCCGACACCCACGCCCGAGCCTACTCCGACACCGACCCCTGAACCAACTCAAAGTCCAACGCCAGAACCAACTCCTACGACAACTCCCGTACCTTCTCCTTCGCCGAGCCCGACTCCTGTACCCACTGTCACTCCAACTCCTATTCCAACTCCTACTGCTACTCCCGTACCGCCAGTTTCAAAAACACCTAATCCCTCGCCAAGCTCGGGACCTTCGGCTTCAGAGAAGCCTACGGCCTCTTTGGCTCCACTGCCTTTAACGGCTCAAATTTTTCAGAGCCCCACACCAAAACCCGATCCAACAGTAGTATCAGCCAAAGCGCCGACTCCAAAAGCTAAAGTTTCAGCAAGACAGTCGGGAACTCCAATGCCCGTTCCTGCTGAGGAAGTAAAAACCGAATCAGGGAATTTCTTTAAAAACTTGCTAGTTCGCATCTTTCGAATCTTCTTCCCGAAGATAGAGAACTAGCCTGCTGGATTGTGGATGGGTTATCTGGTATTTTAAGATATCAATTCATCCATCCGCATGAGCCTTTTTAATGGTTTGTTTTCATTCTGGTCTCAAGATATCGGCATTGACTTGGGTACCGCCAATACGCTCGTATATGTTCACGGCAAAGGCATTACCATTAACGAGCCGTCAATCGTGGCGGTCAATCAAAAAACCGGCAAAATTCTGGCGATCGGCAGCCAGGCGCGAGCGATGGTCGGCCGCACGCCGGGATATATCGTGGTTACTCGGCCGTTAGTAAACGGCGTGGTCTCGGACTTTGAAGTTACCGAGCAGATGCTTAAGTATTTCATCGATAAGGTCCACCAGGACCGATTCGCATTGTTGCCGCGGCCGCGTGTAGTCATCGGCGTGCCGTCCGGCGTGACCGAAGTGGAAAAACGTGCCGTCGAAGACGCTACTTACAGTGCGGGTGCGCGCGAAGTCTATCTCATCGAAGAGCCGATGGCCGCGGCCATCGGCTCTCGCTTGCCGGTCCAAGACGCAGTGCCGAACGTGATCATCGACATCGGCGGCGGCACGACCGAAGTCGCAGTGATTTCGATGGGCGGCGTGATCGCATCACGCTCATTGCGCATAGCCGGTGATAAACTCACCGACGATATTTTGAAACACATGAGACAGGAGCGGAATCTGCTCATTGGCGAAGCGACGGCGGAAAGTTTGAAGATCAATTTGGGTTCGGCCTACCCGCTCGATGAGGAAATGGAAGGCCGGGTTCGCGGACGGGACCTTGTGTCGGGACTGCCCAAGGAAACTTCAGTTTCCTCGGTCGAACTCCGTACTGCCATGCAACGCTCGATCAAGAGCATCGTTTTGGCTATCAAAAATACTATTGAAGAAACGCCTCCGGAACTGACCGCTGATCTGGTCAATAGGCAAATATACTTGGCTGGCGGCGGCAGCTTGCTTCGCGGCTTGGATGAGCTGATTACCCACGAGACGAAACTATCGGTCAAAATCGTAGATGACCCTCTGACGGCGGTGGCCCGTGGCTGCGGATTCGTGCTCGAACATCTGGATGAGCTGGCGCCGGTATTGCTAACCACCCAAACGGACAATTATTTCCAATAACGGATATGCGAAGAAACGGATTGAAATTCCTTATCGGCGCGATCGTGATAGTTTTAGCGCTTATGACGCTGAATCGTTTTGCGCTTGGCCGTCTCCGGACCGTATACGCGCCATTTGCCGTCGAACGAGCGCAATGGTTTGACGCACTCGGCCAACTCCACGAGTTCTTCGCCTATGCCAAACAGTGGCGAAACTTAACTGAAGAGAATCAGATATTGAAAGAACAGATTCAGAGGCATCAATCGAGTACCGCAGCGCTAGAGGCGCTGCGGTACGACAACGATCTGCTTCGTCGGGCGCTCGCTCTCAAGCCGCTGGCGAGATCCAATCCGATCCCAGCGGGGATCTTTAATATCAGCATGACGCCTGACGGATATGCCGCGCTGATCAATCAAGGTAAAGAAGCGGGCATCCGGCCCGGCGCGATTGCGGTGTCTCCCGAAGGCGTATTGATCGGCGTGGTTGCGGAAGTATTTGGAAACTCGTCGCACCTGACGCTTGTATCTGATCCTTCCTTTAAAGCCACGGTCCGGGTTCTGGGCGGTCAAACCAGCGGTATTGTTCGGGGCGCTCTTGTCGATGGCATGGTTGTTGATTTGATCGTTCAATCGGACCGTATCAGCGAGGGAGATACGCTTGTCTCCAGCGGAAACGATATGATTCCTAGTGGTCTAGTGCTCGGCACCGTGAGCCATGTTGAAGCAAATGACACGGAGTTATTCAAAAAAGTTAAAGTTAAACCCGCCGCAGAATTCATCAACAGCCGGGTTCTGATTATTAATTTATAATGCGAACCATACTCCTCATTGTTCTATGGTTAGCAATACTGCTCGTTGACGGCCTCGTCATGCCGGCATTGTTCCACATTCGTGAAAGTTTTTTGGTTTTTGTATTCTTGTGCGCACTGGTAGTGGTCTACGGCGAGCAGTCGTGGCTGATCTGGCGAGGGCTGCTGCTCGCAGTGGCCACCGAGTTGTTTCTTGGATTATCTATCGGCACCGTTGTTATCGGATTTTTGGCTGCCGCATGGACGCGGCATGCGCTTACCCGGTTTATCAACCTAAAGCCGTTGTTGGAGGAAGCGTCATGGCTTAGTCCGCTTCATTGCGCGGTGGGTCTGGGGTTATTGGCTATGTGTGTTATTGCCGCCGCAGGCGCGCAAGCAATCTTTTACGCCGCCAATCCGTTGCCGATTCTCTTTCAGTTTGCCATATCGCCGGCCTTTATCTTTCAGGCAGTGACGGCAATTGCCGTATGTCTTTTTATCCTTACTCGCTTTAAACCAACTATGCATGATTGGTAAAAAATCCAAAGAATATTACGTGTCTGTCAGCGATGATGTAATGGCTCCCGAAGAGACATTACTTGACGGCGGCAGTGAATTTTCCAATATTGAACAGCCGATTCCCCCGAGCGTGTTTCGCCTGTCTTTTTGGATTATTGCCGGTTTGGTGGCGGTTATTTTTGCGGCCACCGGCAAAATCAGCATCGCTGATCATCAGCAATATGCTGACCTCTCTTCACAGAATCGATCGGCTAATTTTTCCCTGCCGCCGCCCCGCGGCATTGTATTTGATGCATCCGGCGCGCCTTTAGTCAAAAATGTGCCGTCATTCGATCTTATCGCGGTATCCAAGGAAATCCGAGCGGGGCTTAAGTCCAACACGCTTGATGTGAATCGGCTTGCTGGAATTCTCAAACTGGCCGCGGCCGATCTCATGGCGCAATTAA
>MGJZ01000026.1:22187-23683 GCA_001794525.1 Candidatus Yanofskybacteria bacterium RIFCSPHIGHO2_02_FULL_50_12
ATGCCGACCCCGGCGGACTCTATGTCGTGCCTGACGTGAAGCGGGTCTATGTGGACGGCATTAAACTTTCCCAAATCGTGGGCTATGCCGGCAAGGTAAACAGGGAAGATCTCGGACAGGATCCGTACTATCGGGCCACCGATACCATCGGCCGGCTCGGCATCGAGTCGGAATATGAGAATGAGTTGCGAGGCGAGCACGGCCGGATTTTCTTCGGCGATTCCGCCGGTACGCTCAATACAGAGGCGATCACCGGCAATAACATCGTCCTGAACATTGATCATGACCTGCAGGCAAAAACCTATGATACGATGCGCGCTGTCTTGGCTGAAGCGGGACTGTCCCGGGGTGCGGCGATCATTCAAAATCCGCAAACCGGCGCGGTGCTGGCGTTGGTGAGCTTTCCGAGCTTTGACAATAATTTGTTTTCAAAAGGGCTGACCCAAGCGGAGTACAAAGCCGTTTTTGATAATCCGGCCCGGCCGCTGTTCAATCGCGTCATCAGCGGCCTCTATAATCCCGGCTCGACGATCAAGCCGTTTATGGGTCTGATGGCTCTGCAGGAAAAAATCGTCTCGCCGAGTACGGCGATTCAGGATTGCGTGAGTATCACAATCAATAATCCGTTCCAAGCCGGAGTTTCGTATACCTTCAAAAACTGGCGGCCGGAATTGGGCTCGTTTAATCTGCGAAAAGCGATCGCCAATTCGTGCAATATTTATTTCTTCGCGGTTGGTGGCGGTTTAGATCGCATCACCGGGCTGGGCATTGAACGGATTGCAAAGTATTTAAAGAATGCCTTTGCCGACAAAATATTAGGCATTGATTTGACCGGAGAGACGGCGGGATTCGTGCCTACGCCCGAGTGGAAGGAAGCAGAGCGCAATGAGGGCTGGTATCAAGGCGATACATATAATACCTCAATCGGGCAAGGGGATTTGCTCGTGACGCCGCTTTGGCTGAACGCATATGTGTCGGCGGTGGCGAACGGAGGAACAGTATACAAGCCCCAAGTGGCCAATCGGGTCATCGATCATCAGAAAAACCCGATTAAAGTATTTGAGCCAGAAGCCCTCGGACCGTTGGGATTCAGTGAGGATGTACTCAAGGAAATAAAAAACGATATGGAGGAAACCATCATTTCTGGTACCGCTCAGCTTCTTCGAGATTTGCCGGTTCGAGCCGGTGCCAAGACCGGCACCGCCGAAGTAGTGAAAGGCCGGAGTATCAATTCATTGTTTACGGTATTCGCGCCTTTAGACCGGCCTGAAATTGCGATGACGGTGTTAGTGGAAGGTTCGGCGGCCAATCAAGGCTACGCGATCCGCACAGCCCATCAGGTTCTGCAGTGGTACTTCGGCCAACGAGCTTCACAATAACCTACGTTGATTTTGTTTACGCAATGTAGTAAAGTAGCTTAACTCAATAACTATACAGGATGGATAACCAGTATTTCAGCAAGGAAGGATTGGAAAAATTAAAACAGGAGCTCCAAC
>MGJZ01000027.1:0-9836 GCA_001794525.1 Candidatus Yanofskybacteria bacterium RIFCSPHIGHO2_02_FULL_50_12
CGATCTTGACCTTGACCCGATTGCCGACGATCTTCTCGCCAGATTGGATCTGGGCGGCTTTGCGGATTTCGACCCGGACCGAGGAATAGAATTTCAAAGCCATGCCGCCGGTGGTCGTCTCCGGATTGCCGAACATCACGCCGATTTTCATACGAAGCTGGTTGATGAATATCACGGTCGTTTTTGATTTAGCCACGATAGCAGTCAGTTTGCGCAGCGCGTGAGACATCAGCCGAGCCTGGGTGCCCATGTGCTGCTGATCCATTTCCCCTTCAATTTCAACACGTGGAGTGAGTGCCGCCACCGAATCTACCACGATAACATCAATTCCGCCCGACTTCACGAGTGATTCAACAATATCAAGTGCTTGCTCGCCGGTATCGGGCTGGGAAATGAGGAGCTGGTCGATTTTCACGCCGATTTTCTTGGCATACTCCGGATCCAACGCATGTTCAGCATCGACATACGCGGCCACGCCGCCAGTTTTCTGAGCTTCAGATACGATATGGAGACAAAGGGTAGTCTTGCCGGAGCTTTCAGGACCGTAGATCTCAATGATCCGGCCGCGAGGTACGCCACCGACACCTAAAGCGATATCAAGCGAAAGAGAGCCAGTTGGAATAACGTCAACATCGACTTTGCCCACCTGTCCTAGGCGCATGATCGAGCCTTCACCATACTTCTCTTGAAGTTCTTTAACCATCATCTCGACGTTCCGAGATTTTGCCGAGACGACTGCGCTGCTGTCATGAGTTTTTTTAGCCATAATTGGATTTGATTAGTAGGCTTATGGTATCAATATAGAAAATATTAGCAACCTATGTTTTCAACAATAAAAACGGCGGCCTCTCCGAGGCCGCCTTCAGTAGTATGGCAAGGCATTTGCCCGCCAGTTGTAGTCCTTGGCAGTTAGGATCTCACTGCGTCGGATTTCTTCGAGATACTGTTGGAGCCAGACATGCACTCGCTGGGAGTACTCGCGCCGACGCACACATAGCCAGCATCTACAAGTCTCGGAGTTGCCCTCGTGCAACTGCAGCATGTTCACCTCCTAGCAGTTGATGATCCAGCGGAGCTCTTCCGGCGGGACACGCTCGCTGGTTGTGATCGATTCGCCAAAAGCACGCTCGCACTGTCGCTCGTGGAACCACAGGTATGCCTCGAGTAGGACCTGTTCGTTGTACAAGAACTTACCGAAAAGGTACAGCGGACCGAGTTCCTTGAGTTTTCTTTCCATAAGCACCTCCAAGGAGATATTTTAAGTATAGACCTAGTAATTTAAATTGTAAAACCCGCCAGTGGGCGGGTTTTACAAGGTTTCTGTTTTCTCAGATTCCGGCGTGTCCGCATATACCGCCGTCGAGGCAATATCTTGCGGAGGGATGCCCTGGACCGGCATGCCGGTCATTGGTTCGGATTTGAGATAGACCTCGCGTGGCTTGGCACCGTCGCCAGGCCCGATGACGCCTTTCTCTTCGAGAATATCGAGTAAGCGCGCGGCCCTGGCATAGCCTACTCGCAGGCGACGCTGGAGCAACGAGGCGGACGCTTTGCCGGCTTCCATCACCACTTGCTTAGCCTCGACGTACATATCATCGTCGGCATCATCATTCCCGCCGCCCCTAGCGCTTGCACTCGCAGCAGCGCTGAAGTCAACTTGAATTGTCTGCTCGTCCGCATCAACTTCAACCTCCTGATCCTTGATGAATTTCACCACGTCATGAACTTCCTTTTCAGTCACGAGTGCCCCCTGTAAACGCCGCGGTTTGGCGGTATCGCCGGAGAGGAATAGCATATCTCCTTTGCCCAGGAGCTTTTCAGCACCGGCCATGTCAATAATCGTTCGGGAATCAATCTGGCTGGCTACTGATAATGCAACTCGCGAGGTGATATTAGCTTTAATGAGACCCGTAATAACCTCAACCGACGGCCGCTGGGTCGAAAGAATCAAATGGATGCCGACTGCGCGGGACATCTGGGCTAGACGCACGATCGCCGCTTCCACGTCGCGGCCATAGGAGGCCATGAGGTCGGCCAGTTCGTCGATGACGATCACAATGGCCGGCATAATCGTTTCTTTACGCTCGGTCATCTTGGCATTGTATGAAAACATATCCTTGGATCCGACCCTTGAAAGCTGGTCATAGCGCCGGTCCATTTCGGACACCGCCCACTTCAGTGCGCCGAGCACTTTTTTGTTGTCAGTGATCACTGGCGTGATCAAGTGCGGAATATCGTTATAAAGTGTCAGCTCGACGCGCTTAGGGTCAATCAATAGCAATTTCAACACGCTCGGCGAATGCTTATACAACAGCGAAAGCAGAATCGCGTTGATGGCCACTGATTTGCCCGTGCCGGTCGCGCCGGCCACGAGTAAGTGCGGCATTTTTTCCAAGCCGCCATAGACCGGATTGCCGGAGACGTCCCGGCCTAGAGCCAGCGGCAGGAAGAATTTAGATTTTTTGAATTCGTCGTTATCAAACATAGTCCGCAGGCCAATCAAGGCCACTTTGTGATTCGGCACTTCAATGCCGACAAGGGATTTGCCCGGAATCGGCGCTTCGATACGGATCGGGTGGGCGGCCAAGGCAAGGGAAAGATCGGAGTTAAGCGCGGCGATACGTGACAGCTTCACGCCCACAGCCGGGCGCAAGGTGAACTGGGTCACCGTTGGGCCGATGGCCACCTCGCCCATCTCCACATCAATACCGAAGTTCGAGAGCGTTCGTTTGATGATCGTCGCGCTCGCATTGATGTCGCCAGTAACTGCTTCTTCTTGGTCTTCATTCAATAAATCAGCTGGCGGCAGATTCCACTTGCCTGGCTTGAGGTTTTTGATGACGAATTCCTTGTCTGTCATCGGCTCGGCCGTAGCAGGTTTAGCAATTGGTGTAATAGCCGGCTTAAAGTCTGGCTTGGCCGGTACTATCTCATTATTCTTCTTGATCACCACGTCCGCGGCCGGCGCTTCTTTTTCTTTAGATTTAAGTAACCCGCCAATTGAAATATCCAATGAAACAAGTACCGCGATGATGGCCAGCGCAAGCAGAACGATTAACGAAGCAGTAAATCCAATGGAAGCCAGCAAAGGGTAGCCGAGAATTACGCCCAAATATCCGCCCTGATTGACCCGAGTGGTCATCTCGCCTCCGCCGGATATGAAAAACAAGGCTAGGAATGTAAGAACAAAGAGACAAGTGCCCAGTACCGCGGTGGTATATACTTTGCGTGAAAGCGATTTGATAAAAGAGATCCCTAGAAATGCAAACGCGAATGGAATGATGAAAAAGCCCCAGCCGAAGAGGGACTTGGAAATAACGGAAAAAAGCTGACCGCCGCGGCCGGCCATGTCGACGAAGCTCAAAATCGAGAGTACCGCCAAGCTAAACGCGGCCACAGCCCAGATGCTATTCCGGGTCTCCTGACCGATACCGATCAGCGGTAGCCGTTCAGCATCATCCTTGCGCGGACGGCCTGGTTTCCGCTTGGGCTCCTCAAAGAGTTCCTTTTTCTCCGGCTTTGCCATTGGATCCATTATCCATAAAACCTTGATAAAAAACAAGACAAATATCCCGATATTAGGTAAAGAAAGAGGCCGCCCAGGGGCGGCCAAGTTATCTGCGGCGGTAGCGAAGATCTTCGTGAGGTCTTCGCGTGATCAGGATTCGCGGATCGCCGATGGGCTTCCACTCTTCCTGTTCGGTGGCGCGAGCCAGGAATACAGTGAGCATTCTCGTCCTGGCCAGCTTGATCGGCCGAAGCTGATCAAGCGTGTTGCCGTTTGAGAAGTACTCTCTGGGGAACTTTTTCTCGAGTTCCTTCAGATCGATGCCTTCCCAAACGGTCTGCTTACTAAGCACTTTGGGCGTAGGGCTCGGCACCAAGCCGTCGACCTCCACCCGAATTACCCTGTAGGATGGCATACTCTTCTCCTCTGAAAGAACTCCGTATTTAATCCCTTTCAGAATCCTGAATTGATTCAGAACTTTGAAAGGGGGTGGTCGCCCCAGGGGCGACCACCGGGTTGCTAGAGGATCGAGCGGGCATCGGCGGCAACCTGCCGGCGCTGCTCTTCAGCCTGACGCTGCTGGGCCAGTGCGGCCTGGCGGTTGGCGACGCGAGTCGATTCTTCTTTCGCGACCTTGGCGGCTTTCTTGTCCGCCGCGGCCTGGACCCGGCGCTTCTCGTCGCGCTTCTTCTGCTCCTGGTCGGCCGACTCGATCGCCTGGCTCATCGCGGTATACGCCGCGACGCGCTGCTCGAAGGTGCCGTTGGTCTCGGCCCGGACGGCCTCCTCGAGGTCGCTGAGCTTCTTGCGGAGGCTGCCGACGACGTCCTCGTCGTAGTTGTCGGCGTCGCGCTCATCGACAAGCTTCTGGAAATGACCCGGCTGGCGGACATCGCCGATCGCCTTGCCGATGACTGACGACCGGAGAAACGCACCGAGCATGTTCCGAATGCTCTTCACGGCATCCGCCCCGACGCTCACCGCTTCCTCCTCGCTGCCTTTCTCGAGGAGATCGGCAGCGCGGCGCCACTCATCCCGGACGTCGGGGTGGACCCTGAACACCGGAATCTGGCTGATGACGGCCTTCATTTGACGCATGTCGTCCATGACCGAGGTGAAACCGACGGAGCCATTTGCCATGATGTCTTCTCCTGAAAATGTACGGCGGATTTCCCTGAAGAACGGAATTGTCCTTTTTGGGAGAATAGGATCAAAAATCCCATTTTTCCAAAAACGACTCTCCTTCAAGCTATATCTATATTATACTCCTTTTTATGGTAAAAGTCAATAGTAACCAAAACGGCCCGTTTAGGGCCGTTTTGGTTACTTGGTGCTACCCTATCTTTTCTACGAATCCGGTGCCGGCAGGGATCAAACGGCCGATGATCACATTTTCCTTGAGGCCGCGGAGGTGATCTTCCTTGCCGATAACGGCACTATCGATGAGGACCTTGGCGGTTTCTTGGAATGAGGCCGATGACAGGAAGCTGTCAGTCGAGAGAGATACTTTAGTAATACCAAGCAAGAGCTGCTCATAGGTCGCTTCGCGCTTCTTCTCGGCGCGCATTTTCTCATTTTCAATCATGAGCCGGCGGCGTTCGACAATCGATTCGCCGAGCAAATCAGTGTCGCCAGGATCAAGCACTTTAGCACGTGAAAAGAGCTGGCGTGCGATAAGCTCAACATGTTTGTCATTAATACTGTCTCCGGTCGGCGAGTAGATGCTTTGCACTTCGCGGACAATATAGCGGGCCACCAAATCCATATCATTGGTCGCGGCGAACAATTCGCGCAGATCAACATTACCTTCAGAAAGCTGCTGGCCGACGGTGACTAGGTCGCCTACACCGGCGGTAAGCACAACGTTCGGGATCAATACGTATTCTCTTTTTTCTGCCGTCTCGGACGCTTCAACGATAAGCACTTTCTGCTTGGGCCGTTCCTCGATCGCGAGCACTTTGCCGTCTATATCGGCGATAAGCGCCTTAAACTGCGGCGGCCGCACTTCAAAAATTTCTTCAATACGCGGCAAGCCCATCGTGATGTCCGCGCCGCCGGCCACGCCGCCGGTATGGAAGGTGCGCATCGTAAGCTGGGTGCCTGGTTCACCAATCGCTTGGGCGGTAACGATGCCGACCGCTTCCCCGATATTGACCAGCTCGTTCTTGGCTAGGTCATAGCCGTAGCACACGCGGCAGATGCCGACCGGCGCTTGGCATTTCAAGACGGAACGGATGCGAATTTTATCAAGTTTGAGCAGATCGATCTTCTTGGATGTTTCCTTTTCGATAATTTTGCCTTTCTTGGCAATCACGGCACCATCCGGACCGATAACATCATCCATGATGACGCGGCCTTTGATGCGCTTGCCGAGCGTCTCGCCGCTGAATTTAACGTCTTCGGCATAGAGCGTGTAGCCCTCTTTGTCTTTGCAATCTTCCTCGGTAATAACTACGTCCTGGGACACGTCAACCAAGCGGCGAGTCAGATAGCCGGCGGTGGCGGTTTTAAGGGCGGTGTCGACGAGACCTTTTCGAGCGCCGTGGGTGGAAATAAAGTATTCGAGCGGCTCCATGCCTTCTTTGAAAGAGTTCTTAATCGGCAACTCGATGAGTTCGCCGGACGGGTTCTGCACGATGCCGCGCATGCCCATCATCTGGTCAAGCACCTGCCACGATCCGCGGGAACCGGAATCAACGAGCATGTAGCCGGCGTCGGTGGGAGCGAGCTGTTGTTTTACGAAGATCGACAACTTCGCTTTGGCGTTAATCCAAATTTCAATTGCCTTCGTCTTTCGTTCTTGATCAGTCAGCAAACCTTCCTCATATAAGGATCGGTTCTGTTCAGTCAGATGTTCAGCTTCGGTCACGATATCGGCTTTTTCCTTCGGCAACCGAAGATCGGCCATGCTCCAGGACACGCCGGACAAAGTCGCGTAGTGGAAACCAAGCGCGGTAATCTTGTCCATGTATCGAACCGTGGTCTCTTCGCCGTACTCGTCCCAAATATCCGATTCTAAGTGTTTGAGCTCGGCTTTGGTCATTTTTTTATTTACAAAAGGGTGGCCGGCGGGCAACGCTTGGTTGAAAATCACGCGTCCAACCGAAGCATCGATAATCGGAGCGCGGCCCTCGCGGATGGACGGATCAACGATTTTAATGGCGGCCTGGATGTCGAGAGCTCCATTCTCGTACGCCAAGAGGGCTTCCTGGGACGATGAGAAATATTTACCTTCGCCCTTTTTGCCATCGATGACCGTAGTCAGGTAGTAACAGCCCAGAACAATGTCATTTTTGGCGGTGGCGACCGGATCGCCCGTGGCCGGCTTCAAAATGGCGTGACTGGCTAGCATCAGTTCGCGGGCCTCGCGCTGGGCTTCCTCGGTCAGCGGCAAGTGGACAGCCATCTGGTCGCCGTCAAAGTCGGCGTTGAACGCCAGGGTCGGCAAGGCCGGCACTTTGATCGCTTTTCCTTCGATAAGAATCGGCTTGAATGCCTGGACGGACAATCGGTGCAGAGTCGGTGCGCGGTTAAGCAACACGAGCTTTTCGCGCATCGCCTCTTCCAGAGCGGACCAAACGTCGGGCGTTTCCTGCTCGATCAGCCGGCTGGCCGATTTGATGTTATGGGCAAGCTCTTTTTTGATTAGCAATCCAATGACGAACGGTTTGAACAATTCCAAGGCCATCTGCTTGGGCAATCCGCATTCGGCGATGCCAAGTTCCGGACCGACCACGATCACGCTGCGGCCGGAATAGTCCACGCGTTTGCCGAGCAGATTTTGGCGGAAGCGGCCCTGTTTGCCCTTGAGCATATCGGCGAGCGACTTGAGCGCGCGCTTCTGGCCGGTCGAGGCGGCAGTCGAGGTTTGGCTGCGCTTCATCGAGTTGTCGATGAGCGAGTCGACCGCTTCCTGCAACATGCGCTTTTCGTTCTTGGTGATGACTTCGGGGGCTTTCAAGTCGAGCAAATGCTTCAATCGGTTGTTGCGGTTGATGACGCGGCGGTATAAATCATTCAAATCAGAGGTGGCATAGCGGCCGCCGTCTAAGGGCACCATCGGCCGAAGAGCCGGCGGAATTACCGGCAGGATCGACATGACCATCCATTCCGGGCGGATGCCGGCTTTGGACATGCCTTTCACGAAGCGCAAGCGCCGGGACATCTTTCGGTATTCGAGCGGATTGGTTTCGTTTTTCAGCTCGCCTTCAACCTGGAGAACAAGCTCATCAAAATTAAGTTCTTCCAATAACCGCTTCACCGCTTCGGCACCGATTCCCGCTTCGAAAACTTCGCCGTACTTGGTCGACAAGTCTCGGAAATCAAGCTCCGAGATAATCTGATATTTCTGCATGTTGCGCAGGTTGTTCTTCTCGCGATCTTTGAGTTCTTTAAGGCTTTCTTCTTCCCCTTCGTTCTTTACGTTTTTGATTTTAGACTTAAATTCACTCTCGATGCGTTTCATCGCCTCGGCCTTCAAATCTTCGTTCACTTTGGTGACGATATAGCTCGCGAAGTAGACGACTTTTTCAAGTTCAGGCAGGGAGACACCGAGCACCGCGGCGATTTTGGACGGTACGCCGCGCAGGAACCAGATATGGGCGACGGGCGCGGCCAGTTTGATATGGCCCATACGTTCGCGCCGAACAATCGAGCGGGTGACTTCGACGCCGCAGCGGTCGCAGACGATGCCCTTGTAGCGGATGCGTTTGTATTTGCCGCAATAGCATTCCCAGTCCTTAGTCGGACCAAAAATCGCCTCGGAGAAAAGGCCGTCGCGCTCCGGTTTCTGGGTCCGGTAGTTTATCGTCTCCGGCTTGGTCACTTCACCGAAAGACCACGACAAAATGTCTTCGGGAGACGCGATTTTTAGTTTTATGGAGGTAAGGTCCATATTATTTTTCGATTAGTTCTACGTTTAAACCGAGGCCTTTGATTTCGGATACCAAAACTTTGAAAGACTCGGGCAGATGCGGCGCTTTGATTTCTTCGCCGTTCACGATCGATTCGTAGGTTTTAGCGCGGCCCAAAACATCGTCCGACTTAATCGTCAGCATTTCCTGGAGCGTGTACGCGGCCCCGTAACCTTCCAAGGCCCAGACTTCCATTTCGCCGAAACGCTGGCCGCCGAACTGCGCTTTGCCGCCCAGCGGCTGCTGGGTGATGAGCGAGTAGGGTCCGATCGAGCGCATATGCAGCTTGTCTTCCACCATGTGAATCAATTTCAAGAAATAGGTGATGCCGACATGGGCCGGTTTAGCATAGGGTAAGCCTGTCTTGCCGTCATAGAGCTGTTGGCGGCCATCCACCGGGAAACCGGCCTTCCCCAACTCTGCCATAATGTCCTCTTCCGTCGGACCGGCCATAGCGGGCGTAGCGGCTTTGTAGCCGAGCTTCTTAGCGGCAATACCGAGATGGGATTCCAAAATCTGGCCGATGTTCATGCGGGAAATGACGCCGAGCGGCGAAAGTACAATATCAACGGGCGTACCGTCAGCCAGGAAAGGCATGTCCTCTTCCGGCAAGATGATGGAGATGACGCCTTTGTTGCCATGGCGGCCGGCGAGCTTATCGCCGACTTGGATTTTGCGGAGCTGGGCGACTGAAACCTCGATGTGCTTGATTACGCCCACGTCAAGCTTGTCGCCTTCTTCGCGCGAGAATGTCTTAATGCCGACCACTCGGCCTTGTTTGCCGTAATCCAGGCGGAGCGAGGAGTCTTTCACGTCGCGTGATTTCTCGCCGAAAATAGCGCGCAGAAGCCGCTCTTCGGCGGTGAGGTCGGACTCGCCTTTCGGAGAAATCTTACCCACCAGAATATCTTGAGAATGGACCTCCGCGCCTACACGCACCACGCCATCAGGGTCAAGATCATTTAATCGTTCAGCCGCGACGTTCGGAATATCATAAGTGGTCAATTCGGGACCAAGCTTAGTCTCGCGCACATCGGCCGCGTAGTCGACGACATGAATCGAAGAAAGAATGTCATCTTTGACCAGCCGTTCCGACAGCACGATTGCGTCCTCGAAGTTGGCGCCTTCAAACGACATATAGGCCACTAGGAGGTTTTTGCCGAGCGCGAGTTCGCCGCCCTGGGTGGAAGGTCCATCGGCCAGAATTTGGCCTTTCTTTACCTTGTCGCCTTTTTTGACGATCGGCCGCTGGTTCAAGCTGGTGAATTTGTTTGAGCGGCGGAATTTCAATAATTTAAATTCGTATTCTTTGCCCTTGTCGGTTTCTAACAAGATATTGCCGGAATCAACCTTGATAATGGTGCCGGCTTCCGGCGCGATCACGACCATGCCCGAATCACGGGCGACTTTTTCTT
>MGJZ01000027.1:9870-13578 GCA_001794525.1 Candidatus Yanofskybacteria bacterium RIFCSPHIGHO2_02_FULL_50_12
GATGAGCGGCACCGCTTGGCGTTGCATGTTCGTACCCATCAGCGCGCGGTTCGCGTCGTCATGTTCCAGGAATGGAATAAGCGAAGTGGCAACCGAAAACTGCTGGCGCGGCGAAACATCGACGAAATCAATTTCTTTAGCCAGCGCGGTACCGGGATGGCCCTTTACGCGGGCGGTAATCTTGCCGCTTTTGAGTTTGCCGGCAGTATCCGAAATGTCGCCGGCCTGCGCGATCACATAGCGCTCCTCTTCGGTCGCGTCCATATACTGCAATTCGCCGGTGATCTTGCCATCCTTTACTTTAATGTAGGGCGTGAGAATAAATCCGAGCGGCGAAATCTTGGAATACATCGCCAAGTGGCTCACCAATCCGATGTTCGCGCCTTCGGAAGTCGCAATCGGGCAAATGCGGCCGTAGTGGGACGGGTGCACGTCGCGCACGTCAAAGCTGGCCCGTTCCCGGGTCAAACCGCCGGGTCCGAGCGCGGATAAGCGCCTCTTGTGCTCAAGCTCGGAAAGCGGGTTCTCCTGGTCCATGAATTGCGAGAGCTGGCCGGAGGCGAAGAATTCTTTCAGCGCCGCGACGAAGGGCCGCGAGTTGATGAGCTGGGACGGCAGGACCGTGGCCAAGTCGGAGGTCGACATGCGGTCTTTGACGATGCGCTCCATGCGGGAGAACGCGACGCGCAATCGGTCCTGGAGCAGCTCGCCTAAGGTCTTTACACGGCGATTGCCGAGATGGTCGATGTTGTCGGCCAGTGCCAGCGGGTCGTTATTCATCCTGATGATCTCCTTAAGGATCAAAACTACATCTTCCAATCGCAATACCCGATTCTTGGGATCCTCAAAGTCTAGTTCCTGCTGGAAGCGCTTGTTCATGCGGAACCGGCCGACCTTGGATAAGTCGTAGCGGCTCGAATTGGTGAACAGATTCTGGATCATCTGCTTGGCATTGTCGGCCGTGGCCGGGTCGCCCGGGCGGACGCGCTTGTAGAGCTCGATGAAACCTTCGTCTTCGTTCGATGACGGATCCTGCAGGATCGTGGCCAGAATATATTTGGTATTGGGATCGGTATCGACATCAGCAAAAGTTTTTTTGATCTCCTCGTCTTTGGAGAGGCCCAGCGCCCGCAAAAGAGCGGTGGCAGCCACTTTGCGCTTGCGATCAATGCGGACGGAAATGACGCCGTTATATTCGGTTTCAAATTCGAGCCAAGCGCCCCTGGATGGGATTAATTTGGCGCCGAAAAACCGCTTGTAGCGGCTTGAACGGGAAAGTGAGAAAAATGCGCCAGGCGAGCGGATGAGCTGGGAGATAACGACGCGCTCGACACCATTAATAATGAAGGTGCCCCGGGGCGTCATGAGCGGAAAATCCGCCAGGAAGAGTTCCTGCTCGCGCTCAAGGCCGGTTTTCTTGTTCTTAAGGCCGATTTTTACCTTGAGTGGCGCCTCAAAGGAAATATTCTTCTCGATCGCGGTCCGCTCGTTGTACTTGGGCTCATCGAGTTTGTAATCCAGGAAGCGAAGTTCGAGTTCTTTGCCGGTCCAGTCATCAACCGGAGAGACTTCACCTAAAAGTTCCTTGAAGCCATGGTCCCAGAACCATTTATACGAATCAAGCTGCACCTGAACCAGGTTCGGCGCCTCGAATTGGTCGATGTCGAATTTTGAAAATGTTTTCCGGGCCATGGCAGGTGGTATTTTCTATTAAAATTCTATGAATTGTCCTTTCAGACGACAATAAAGAACACGAAGGTTCCGTTCGCGTTCTAAAAATGACGCTCTATGCTATTGTCGGAAAGACTTACAGGACAAGTGGGGGCTGTTGTTAGCTCTTCTATACTTCGGACCCTCCTGTCCGGAACATGCAAGAGCTTTCAAATCTTGGCCTATTTCCTTGTTTTTAAGGCTGCTGCCACTGCAAGCGCCACCTGGAGGAAAACGCTCGTCGGATCGGCCTCTCCGGCCACTTGGACCTCTTTTAAGGGCAACTTTTCTATTGTATTCCTTTTTAAAATCTTGTCAACAGCACTTACCAACATGGTATCGAAATGAAAGTCAATGCCCTCCTTGTCCACAAGGCTAGAATCCGCAGGCCATACCGAAATCGTGTCAATAGTCGCTTTGTCTCGAATTAACTGAAGCTCCACTTCTCGCGGGCTTGAGAAAAAAATGATCAGATCATCTTGATTATCCATACCGTTTGATGCTTTGCAGAATACCGAGGCCGATCATGATCGCCAGCATGTTACTGCCGCCATAGCTGATAAAGGGAAACGGCAAACCCGTGACGGGCATGAGGCCGACATTCACGCCGGCCGCAATGATGACATGCGCCGAGATTAGAATCGCCATGCCCAACGCGAATAATTTTCCGAAGTTAGAAGTCGCTCGACGGCCGATGGCAAAAATACGGGCGATGATAAACAGTACTGCCGCAAGAACTGCTCCCGTACCGACTAACCCGAATTGATCCGCGACAGACGCGAAGATAAAGTCATTGTACGGCTCCGGCAAAAATCCGTTGGAGGATTGTGGGCCTTCGCCCCAGCCGTGCCCGAATAAACCGCCTGCGCCGATCGCGATTTTGGACTGGATCAGATTGTAGCCGCTCCCCTGCGGATCTTTATCCGGATTCAAAAAAGACTCGATGCGAACTTTCTGATAAGGCTTAAGCACGAAAAGCCAGCCGGCAGTAGCGACGATCAATCCCAGGATGAATAAGATAAACAGATGGCGTTTGTTGATTCCCGCGGCCAGAATCATACCTAACCAAATAATAACAATGATCATCGCCGAACCGAGGTCAGGCTGGGCCAATGTGATCACTGCCGGCACGAGGCAATACAATCCCGACACCACGACATGCCGATAATCGTTGATGTGCGCGTGGCGCTGGGAGAAGTATTTAGCCATCAACACGATCAGGACCAGCTTCATCAGCTCGGCCGGCTCGAAAGAAAGCGCTCCGATTGAAATCCATGATTGTACGCCGCGGGTGGCCGGAAATAGAAACGGACTCATCAGAAACAGGAGGCCGGCGATATAGAACACGAACACGACCAGCGAATAATTCTTCAGATAGCGGTAATTAAAAAACGAAAATATAATCATCGCCGCCAGGCCGATCGCCACCGAGATTAATTGTTTATTAAAGAAAAAACTATTGCCGCCGATGCCGTAGATGTTGAAGATCCCAAAGACGCATAACGCCGCAGTCGCGGCGAATAAAGGGACATCGATTCCCCAGAAAATCTGCTTAGTAGTATTGCTGAAACCTCTCTTGAGTTCCATTGCGTTTTAGAAAGTTATCATTGTCGAATACATTTGTACCAACTTCCACGATCGGCTGAAAAATCGTAGGTACCGAGAACGGCCACGTCATTTTAACCGACCGTTCGGTTTTGGAAGCAAATGTTTCAATGTTGGTTATATTAGTTCCGGCAATCCCCCCGCCCGGCATCGGCACAACTACTGCAACATCAACGGTATCAAAATCAAAATCAGATTGATTGAGAATGACCGCTTCGTATGTGGCACTGTTCTCTTGCGAACTGAATGCCTCTCGACTGACTTTAAAAAATTCGCTTGGATCCCCCAAAATCTTTTGCCACTCCACGCTTATAATTCGTAGCCCCACGGCGACTAAATATTGAGGATCAGTGGGCTCGTTTATTCGAAGAGAGGTAAGGACTACATATTTAG
>MGJZ01000027.1:13606-17199 GCA_001794525.1 Candidatus Yanofskybacteria bacterium RIFCSPHIGHO2_02_FULL_50_12
GGCTCTGCCAGGAATTACCTCCTGATTTTGAGGTGGATATTGACCATCATATACATACCATTCATAGTCTACCTTTCCTGAGCCATATTCAGAATTAGGATTCGTCACTAGCGCTGCTATGTCATAATCCCCAGCTGGAGTCTTTCTGCCATTCACGTCTTGTACCATCAACGGTTCTAGGCTGGGCACACATGAAATGCCACAGGCTTGGATACCGCAATCGACGCCTTCTTCAGTGCCGTTCTGAATCTTGTCGGTGCACAGCGGACGTGTTTGGTATGCGAAGAGTCCGTATCCGGCCGATCCGAGAATCAAAAGATAAAAGAGCGCTACTAAGAATCGTTTTCCAATCCGCGGCCAGTAAATTGCCATGTGGTCATCTTAACAAAAGAAGAGGGGCCTTGGTAGGCCCCTTAACGAACGGCGATGCGAGAGCGCGAGTTCATGCGCTTGCCCGCTGGCCGACACTTCTTGGTACTGATCTGGTGCTGCCCTGACATGTTGCGGCAGCCGGCCGCCAGACGCGTTTCAAGAATTCTGGAGATCTCCGGCATATGCTTTCTCAGAAGCCTGTTTTGTTCACGCTGATACGCCCGCTGTCGTGGGCCACTCGTGAGTCCATCCCCACGACAAGCTGAGCATACCTGGGCCATCTGTCCGGAAACACTGATGTCGACCATCTGCAGACCCTCGCAGAGACCGCAGAGTGCCGGAAGATTTTTCAGGTCCTTTTGCGCCTGAGTGACTTGAATCTGATACTTCTTGATCACAAGACCATTCAGGACGAGCGAATCTTTGATGATTCGCCGACTGGTCGGGTTGTCAGCTTCTTTCAAAAGTCGCTGATACTGCCTCCGATCTTCCTCCTTTGTCTCGAGCATCACCTTCGCGTGCTTGATACTCGAATGCAAATGAAGGACCTGCTTCAGCTCCAAACTCTGCGGCGGCTGCATATCGATTGCCATCATCACCTCCACTAACAAAAGGTTATCAATAATATGATTTTTTGCAACCAAAAAAGCATTGGTCTGGCGGCTACCTACTTTCGCCGGATGAGTCCGACTATCATGGGCCTTGAAGGATTTCACTTCCGAGTTCGGGATGGGATCGGGTGGGACACCTTCAGCATAGCCACCAAGCCAATGCTTTCTTTGTTTGATAATACTCTGTAAGGAGGCGAGCGTTATTACGCTCGCCTGAGACCATCTTTTAGCCCCTTCAGTGTTTTCTCCAATTCCCCGATTTTCCTCATCAAAATGCCCTTGAGTACTGAGTCGATGGCATAGAGAACAGGAATCTCCGGCAAAGTCGCAACTTGCAATTTCAAGGAGATTTCCAGATCCCTGCATTCTTCTTGAACGCTTTTATTCATAGCACTCTCCTCACAGAGTATTACCAAATTTTTAGTTAGTGGTTGCACAAATCACTGTAGTAAGAAATCACTGATCAAGCGATTATTCACAGTTTTGACTGTTAGTAGCTCTCGGCTGAGCACCTCGCGATGCGTACACCTGAGCCCTATCAACCTCGTAATCTACAAGGAGTCTATGAAGTCTCATCTTGGAGCCTGCTTCGCGCTTATATGCTTTCAGCGCTTATCAGAACCGAACATAGCTACCGAGCAGTGCCCTTGGCAGGACAGCTCGTAGACCAGAGGTTCGTTCATCCCGGTCCTCTCGTACTAGGGACAACCCTCCTCAAACTTCAACGCCCGCACCAGATATGGACCAACCTGTCTCACGCTAATTTAGCTTAAGGCCTAAAGCTCAATGCTTAAAGCCTGTCGCTGTCTCGTATTACTACGAGTATGGACTATGCCACCATCCACGAATGTGGAGATCGACGTGTTACCTAGCACTAATTGCCAAGTCTGATCGTTTCTGCGATCAAGTCTCTACGGGGTCCGACTATCAGTCAGACTTCCCTCGAAATTATCCTACCAATACAGGTCGTGATTGATCTCGGCCATAAGCCGGATTCTTGCAACAGCAAGATTAGGACTTCTTCGATATGAGTCGATTTATTCGATCTAGATTACCCTAGAAAGCCGCCGTGTGTATATTTCCTCGAGTTCAAATTATATTGACGGTTTGAACCCAGCTCGCGTAGCGTTTTAATTGGCGAACAGCCAAACCCTTGGGGCCTTCTTCAGTCCCAGGATACGCCGAGCCGACATCGCATTACTCTACTATTACTAATAGTGTGGACTATATCTTCATCCTTCCTGTCCATTAACAGGGGGAGCTGACGTGTTAGCTATCCCATTTTCGGATAACTCCGACCATTTAAGGTCGAGTCTCTACGGGGTCATAACTCAATTTATATCTCATAGAAGGAATGATGTGTTGTGCAATAATTTTGTTGAATTTTTGCACACTCTCTTTTAAGAATCGCAATCGATAATAGGTTTTATCTCGATTAAGTGACACTTGGAGTCCCACTTTCTGGAGCATATTTAACAGCTTTCGCTGATCTGCTTCAGAAAATTGTTGGGTATTTAGATATACATCGTGAGCTCTACACTTACTGCCATCATCCATAAACCAAATCGCGAGAATAATGGAATCTAATTCTACATCTGGCACGATCTTTTTGCCATTTTTATAGAACTGATTATATATCTCCGATAGTTCAGGATGCTGAGAGGTGTAAAACCGATATGCAATCCTTCTCCCATTCCCCTTGCGCTCTTTAGGTTTACCGACAGAAATATTTTTCAATTGAGAATATTTCCATTCAACATAATCCTTGGCGCTAATAGAATGATTCACTTCTAAGAATGCGTCCTTACGACCGGGCATTTTGCGGAGATACCCATCTCCAAGCAATGTCCCAATTATAATAGATCGCTGTTTTTGAGTTAGACTTCCCACGGTATTATCGTCTCATTTATATACTAACTCTACCACAAAATGAGTACGAATTCACCGTTATAAGTCAGTTTTATTCCTTAATATTTTATACGGATTATTAAGGCAACAGGTACAGTATTTCTACTGGAGCACCCCGATTTGTTAAGGTGCCGAACACTGCCGTCGCTGTGAACGCTCGGGCAGTACTAGCCTGTTATCCCCGGAGTAGCTTTTATCTGGTGATCTTCGCCGTTCCTACGAACAAGCGTCGGTTCACTAAGTCCTGCTTTCGCATCTGCGCGACACATCCGTCTTGCAGTTAAGCCAGCTTTTGCCTTTACGCTATCGTTCCGATGTCCATCCGGAACTAGCTGACCTTGATGAACTTCTCCATTACTCTTTGGGAGAAAAGTGCCCCACTTAAACTGCCCACCAGGCACTGTCTCGATAACACCCTAAAAAAGTAAAACATTCAGATAACCTAACAACACTCCATTACCAGGAGCATCACATCAGGTTGATCCGTGTTCCACCCTTGTAGGGTGTTACCGGTTAGAGCTATAGATCTTAAAGATGGGTGTTTCATTGGCGCCTCCACCCGGTCCGAAAACAGGGCTTCAAAGGCTCCCCACTACGCTACGCATCAAAACCCATAGACCAATACCAAGCTGCAGTGAAGCTTCCGGGGTCTTTCCGTCTAGGTGCGGGTAGTCGGCATCTTTACCGACATTGCATTTTCAC
>MGJZ01000028.1:0-2587 GCA_001794525.1 Candidatus Yanofskybacteria bacterium RIFCSPHIGHO2_02_FULL_50_12
GGCTTTTGTTCGAGTTCTGATCGCTTGGCTCGGATCGGGGCGAGGTAGGCATTTAAATCCTGGCCAAGTTTCGCTTTAAACGCGCTATAGGTAATTCCAGCTAACTCATTCTTGGCGACATCTGCTGGGTTCTTATCATGGATGAGCGCGTAGAGCATGACCAAATTTGAAATCTCCGGCCGTTCCTTGGGTCTGTATTCAATCGTCGAACCGGAGTCAGTTTTGGCTGTTTTAATTTTCTCAAGCGTTTCTTCGGAGTTGTCTTTAAGATAGATCGCGTTATTAAGCGACTTGGACATTTTAGCGGCGCCATCCAAGCCCAAGATACGCGGGCTTTGAGATAGTTTGGCCTGTGGCAGCGGGAAGACCTCGGCCTGATAGATACGATGAAATCGTTCCACGATTTCACGGGTCTGTTCAAGCATCGGCAGCTGGTCTTCGCCAACCGGAACAATATCCGCGCGAACGATGGTAATGTCCGCTGCTTGGCTGACTGGGTAGCCGAGGAAGCCATAGGTGACGCTCTCACCTTCCTGGCCGAATAAGTCTTTCTTCTCTGCGATCTCGGCCTTAACGGTCGGATTGCGGCGAAGTGTATTGACGGTGACGAGGTTGGAAAAGAAAACCGTCAGTTCGGCGATCTGCGGGATTTGGCTCTGAATGAACAACGTTGATTTCTTGGGATCTACGCCGGAAGCGATGTTATCCATCGCCACTTCCAGCACGCTGTCGCGAACCTTTCCAGGATCGTTAAAATTATCCGTGAGAGCCTGGACATCGGCGACCATGATGTAGGATTCGTATTCCTCCTGCATCGCCACACGGCTGGTAAGCGAACCGAAATAATGGCCGATGTGTAATGGGCCGGTCGGACGATCTCCAGTCAATAATACTTTCTTATTCATAACTTGCTGGCCGCTCCGCCACAGCTTCGCTGTTTTGGCGGTACGCTCTTATCCGACTGCTGCGTTAAAAGCTCCGCTTGCTCCTCACTGTACCTCTAGTACAGCTCGTCGCAATACTCGCTTTTGCCTTGCATTCGAATAAGCCAGCGGCGTTATTGGATTACTTAAGGATACCAAAATTTGTATTTTTTACCAGCGATTGACGCATGACTACCGAATTGATATAACATGGCCTGGAGGTGGTAATGCCAGTAACTTTTGAATTTGGGAAATCACCCGTTCCTGTGCCAGCTGACGAGTTTGCGCCGTATCTGCGGGAAGAGATCAGCTGGGATCTGTATGGCGGAACTGACAGTGATGGCTGCCGACGGAAAGATGGCGTGCGTATTTCCATGCCGGATGGAGTCAAGCCAACCTGTCTGTGGACCAGCTTTGCAGCCGCCAGTCAGCATGATGGGACCGGCATCCTGCAAGTCGGATTCTCGTTCGGGGACATGTTCCAAATGGTATCCAAAGAGGAGTACCGTCAGATGTGGCATGCTCTGTACGAACGTCTGAACCCGCTTTTTGTGCCAGGTTTCCTGGCTCAGAAGTGGGACGTGACATCAGTCAACGAATCGAGCTATCTCATCACTCGGAAGCAGAAGTTTCAGATTCCCGTCGGTCAGCTCGGGTTCGCAGAAGTGGTTGTTCAGGCGCTTCAGGATTTCCTCGATGGGTTTCAGATTTCTCAACATGTTCGGGAGTGGGATTTGCGTCTGCCGCGCCATCAAGCATCGATTCGATGCTGGTGCGACAATATGTGGGTCGATCCGGCGCAGTACGTCATGAAAAAGAGAGGTCTCATGGATCGGGTAGTTGGCCTCGGCCACTGTCTCGATTCGTTTTAGACCCATTGCAAAAAGACCCTTGTGGGACTCCTGCGATGGGTCTTTTTGCTAAAAATAAAAACAGCCTCGCGTACGCGAGGCTGTTTTTATTAGACTTCGATGAGGACGGGGAGGACCATCGGTCGGCGTTCGGTCTTTTGGAAGAGGAACAGACCGATTTGGTTGCGCAGTTCGTCTTTGAGGTAGGTCGAGTTGATGTCTTTGCCTTGAGCGGTATTATTTTCGATGATAAAGCGGATCTTCTTGCGGATCTGCATGAGCAGATCTTTGTGATCCTTTAAATACACGAAACCGCGAGAAATGATGTCGGGGCTGGTGCGAACCTTGCCCGTTTTTTTATCGACGAGAGTGACCACGACGATGAATCCGTCTTCCGAGAGAATCTGTCGGTCGCGGAGCACGACATTACCTATGTCGCCGATACCCAGGCCGTCTACGAACACATAGTCTGACGGCGCTTTGGCTTTGTCCATCCACCAAGTGTCTTTTTCCAAATGCACGATTGAGCCGTTGTCGGCAATAATGATATGTGATTCGGGGATGCCTTCTTCCTGGGCGAGCAACCCATGGCTGACCATCATCGAGTACTGGCCGTGGATCGGCATGAGGAATTTCGGCTTGATGAGCTGGACCATCTTGCGCAGGTCTTCTTTGTTGCCATGGCCGCCAGCGTGGACATCCATCATCTTATAGTTGAACACGCGGGCGCCGTTGCGCATCAGTTGGTCCTTCAAGAACTGTACGTGCCGCTCGTTGCCCGGAATGACCGAGGACGAAAAGACGATCGTGTCA
>MGJZ01000028.1:2620-4366 GCA_001794525.1 Candidatus Yanofskybacteria bacterium RIFCSPHIGHO2_02_FULL_50_12
CACGGGGATAATCGTCAATCTGGTCCATCGAAATCTGGGTACCTTGGCGCATTTTCAAGTAGCCCAGTTTTTTGCAGATCTCGACGTTCGTTTTCATAGAGTAGCCGTCGAATACCACTTTCCGGCCGTATTTTTCGGAGATAGTGATGATCTGTTGGACGCGGTTGATGAGCGATGAAAAGGTCGCCATGATCAGCGTACCGGTCGCTTCACTGATGATTTTATCCAGGTGGGCGGTGATATCCTGTTCGGAGAGAGAATGGCCTTCGTTCTCGGCACCCGTCGAGTCAGATTCTAGCAGCAGTACACCTTCTTCGGCGAGCTGTTTGAGTTCTTCGATCTGAGCGGGCTTGTCATTGACCGGTGTTTCGTCAAATTTAAAGTCGGAGGTATGCACAACCGTACCAGCTGGGGTTCTGATCACGATAAGCATATCATCCGGAATTGAGTGGCTAATGCGGAGCACCTGTACGCTAATCTTGTCGCTAATTTTGATCGTCTCACCAGCTTCTACTTGAATAATTTCCAGGGGTCGCAAATGTTTGAATTCGGCCATGCGCTTGGCGATGATGGCTTTCGTAAGTGGCGCAGCATAGACATCTGGATCGCCGATCTTGTCGCGCACGAACGGCAAGGCGCCGATGTGGTCGAGGTGGCCATGAGTGAAGAACATAGCCTTGATCATATGCTGTTTGTCAGCGAGATATTCGATGTTCGGGATGATGAAGTCGATACCCGGCATCTCATCGGATTCTGGGAAGCGAACGCCGGCATCGATCAATATTATTTCATCGTCGTATTGGATCGCCGACATATTGCGGCCGACTTCGCCTAAGCCGCCAAAATGGATAATCTTAAGACCGCCGACCTTGGTGTCATGCTGGGCGTCGCCCTCGCGGCGGTCGTCTTTAAGTACGCGAACGCGCCGGACCACCGGTTTCATCCACCGAGATTTAGGCCCGCGGCTCGGTTTATTTCTGCCACCGCCACCACCGCCGCCGTGCGGGCGGTTGCTGTTATTTCGCTGAGGGCGATTACTGCCGCCCGTTTGGTTGCCACCTGGCGCATTGGTCAAGGTAGCTTCCGATCCGTTGCTAGGCGGATTATTATTCTGTTCGTCTGTCATGCGAAAATCAGTGATTAGTTGTTAGTGATTAGTTTTTAGAAAGAATCTACAAACTAGCAACTATAAACTAGAACCTTAGAGATTTTACTATGTGGGCGAGAGAGGATTTGAACCTCCATGATCTTGCGATCACTACGACCTGAACGTAGCGCGTCTGCCAATTTCGCCACTCGCCCTTATCACCTACAAATAACTACCCTGCCTACCGGCAGGCAGGCAACAAGAGAAGCATACAATGATAGGTACATTATACACATTCTCGGCTTATTATGCAATAGCTCAAAAAAAGCTTATTCCGCCTCGTTTTTCCATATCCGACGAGTATTTAAGTACCATTTTTCGATGCTGGAAAAACGATCGGATGGCATAGAGATTATTTCGGTCTTGAAGCCCTTTAGATCGTCCGTCTGCGGGTATATGTAAAGGGGATTATAGAGGAATACCGCCGCCGCATCGTCGATGACCAGTTTTTGGAAATCGGAGTACTTCTTAATGCGCTCGATCGGGCTCAACGATTGCCGCGCGTCTTCCAGTAAGCCATCGGCTGTCTTATTGCCGTATAGGGCCAGGTTCAGGCCGGGATCGTTCTTTTGAGAGGAATGCCAAAGGGAAAACGGATC
>MGJZ01000028.1:4420-5530 GCA_001794525.1 Candidatus Yanofskybacteria bacterium RIFCSPHIGHO2_02_FULL_50_12
AGGGCGTCCACGGTCACTTCCACGCCGATCTTTGCCCATTGCTCCTTGAGCAGATTGGCGACTTGGGCCAATTCCGGAAAAGTCGAGGTGGTCAGCCGTACGGTCAGCCGAGTATTCTTTTTCTTGAGGATTCCCTTTTCGCCTGCCTGGCCGGTAGGCAGGTCAGGTTCAGCCCAGCCGTCCGCGGCCAGAATCTTCTTGGCTTGCTCGGGGTCGTACTGGTATTTCGGAATATCGCTTCCCACATCGAGCACGGTTTCGATGAGCGGCGAATATACCGGCGAGCCGCGGCCGGCCAGGATGGTATCCACTAAAGCTTGCTTCTCGGTGGCATGATTCAGCGCCAGCCGGACGTTTTTATTGCCGATGACCAGGCCTTGGCTCTGGTTGAAGAAGACGCCGAAATACCGGGGAAGTTTGACCTGTCTGATATCCAGACGCTGTTTAAATTTGAGTTTCTTGAGGTTCTGCGGCGAAACATAAGATAGATTTTTAATCTCGTTCCGATTGTATGCGGCGATCATATCGTCCTCGGACGGATAAAATCTGATCTGCACCGTGTCGATGTACGACCGGCCGTCATAGTACTGCTCATTGGCCGTGAGTTCATACCACTGGATTTGTCCCAAATCGTCCTTCTGATATTTTTTGAAAGCGTACGGACCGGAACCGATCGGTTTCAGATTCAAATCCGATAATGGAAAATTAATAGGCTTCACCGGCTCCCAGATGTGCTTGGGCAGGATGCTAAGGGTGAGATTGTTCGGGAACTGGGCGTATTTGTTCTTGAGTTTGAAAATAACGGTCGTGTCGTTCACCTTCTGGATTTCTACGCCCTGCCAATTCAGCCGTTGCAAGCTGCCGTAATCCTGATTCTGGGCGGTTTGGATGGTATATACGATGTCATCGGCCGTCACCGGCTTGGTGTCGTGCCACGTCGCGTTCTCTTTTAGGTATATGGTGTAATTCAAGCCATCGCTCGAAACCTCATATGATTTGGCGAGGTCCGGCACAAGTTTGCCCTCCTCGTTATATTGCAGGAGTCCGGAATAAATGAGACTGACAAGATCGCGGTCAGCATCATTCGCCTGGGACAGAAGCGGATTAATG
>MGJZ01000028.1:5634-12904 GCA_001794525.1 Candidatus Yanofskybacteria bacterium RIFCSPHIGHO2_02_FULL_50_12
CAAACCGATTCCGCAATCGGCCTATGGGAGACTCTTTTGGCGCTGGCGGTTCCGGCTTAAGGCCGAAAAAATCGTCGAGCGAATGGTGATCGTTACTCATTTGTCATTTATCAGTTACCAGTTTTAATTTATTTATCAATGCGTCATTGAGTCAATGAAAAATCAATGGCAAATGAGAATTGATAACTGAAAAATTAAGTGAGCCTTACTGCAATAATAGAGACGGCGATAAACAACACTGCGATGACGACTGTGGCGTAAAAGAGGATCTTTTCCGCGCCGCGTTTGGTGCTGTATTCAATGCCGCTGCCGCCTAACGCTCCCGAGAGGCCGCTGCCGCGCTGCTGCAACAAGATACCCCCGATCAGGAGGATAGACAGAATTATTTGAATGTAGGGTAAGTAAGCGACCATCCCGTTAGAAATTTAAGCATGCACGAATAGCCATCAATGAGGTGGCTGTCGCGAATCGCTTTGATTTAATTAAGTTCATAGTTATGGTCAAATTTCTAACGGGATTAATAACTAGTCGACTGTCTTCGCGGCCATGGAAACGATCATATTGACGATTCCGATGACGATCGTCGCCCAGACTAAAGCGGCGAGATCGGCGACGCTGACGAATGGAAATGCATAGTCAACCATCCAGACGATCAAAGCGTTGATCACAATGGTGAACAAGCCCAGCGTCAGAATGATGATTGGAAAGGTGAGCGCCTTCAAAATCGGCTTAACCGTCATGTTGAGCAGGGCGAGAACGATGCCTGCGACGGCCCACTGCCAGGCAGTTCCGTTGACGACAAAACCCGGAACCAGCAAATAGGCGAGATATAACGCTAGGATATTCCCTAAAATTCGCACGATAGGACTCGTCATGGCTTACTATTTAGACTAGCATTTCATGGCTAAAAATTCAATCACTAAGAGAACCGGTGCCTATTTCTTATAAGGCCTTTCTGTGCAAATGGCGGTAGTGGGAAATGGCGAAGCGGTGGGCTTCAGCGTCGATCGCAAGGAGGAGATTTCGATCTGCGGTAGAGAGTTTTGACAGCAAAATTACCTTAAAGCGAGTCGGCAACCTGCCTGCCGGCAGGCAGGCGATAATCTGGTGGCCCTTATGGCGCTCATCCTTTGAAATTCCGATCACCGGGATTGAAATCGCCATTTCCGAAAGCGTTTTCAGGGCAGCATTTACCTGGCTCTTGCCGCCGTCGATCACGATGAGATCAGGAAAAGGCCACTCTGGATGCCGAAGGCGCCGCTTGAGGACTTCGCGGAGCATGGCTGTGTCATTCGATCCTTGTACTGAGTGGATGTTGAATTTGCGGTAGTAGTTCTTGTCCGGCTGGTCCTGGAAGAACGCAACCATTGAGCCGGTGGCGTGCTCGCCCTGGATATTGGAGATATCGTATCCTTCGATGCGGATGATCGGCTGTTTGAGCTTGAGTAAAGATTGCAGGCCGGAGCGGTGTTCCTTCATGATCTCCGATTCCTTGATGATCTGGGCGTTATGGAAGATCCGTTCCAGTTTTTCGATCTTGTTGCGCAGCTCAATGGCAGCCTGGAAATGGTGCTGCTGGCCTGAAGATTCCATTTTTCTTTTGAATTCTTTGACCAGCGACGCCTTGCGACCCGACAAAATCTCGCGAAGGGCTTTAATATTCTCACGATACTGCTTTAAGCTTTCGGCTCTAAGCTTTAAGTTTGGAATTTGTTGCTCCCTCAAGCAACAAATTCCAATGCATTTTCCGATGTGATAATTAAGGCAGAAATTGTGATGCTTTTGCTTGCAGGTACAGTAGGGGAATATTGAGCGGAGGAATTTCAAGGTGGCTTTCAGAGTGGCTCCATCGGTGAAAGGACCAATCTCTCCAGAAGCAAGACTTCTGGAGAGATTGTGCGGCTGGTGTGTCAGAAAGATGCGCGGAAATTCATCCTTACTGAATCCGACGAAAAAATACTGCTTGTCGTCGCGAAGCATGACGTTGAACTGCGGCCGCTTCTGCTTGATCAGCTGCGATTCAAGAATGAGAGCCTCGATATCGGAATCTGTTTCCTTATATTCCACGCGATGGGCTCGCTCGATCATTTGCCGGATGCGATGGTCGATCGTTTTTGTATAAGAAGACAATCGCCGCTTAATAGAGGAAGCTTTGCCGATATATAAATCACCGCCCCATCCGGCGGTTGCCGGACCGGCGGATTTAAATACATACACGCCCGGTCGATTCGGCGCTTTTTTCACAAATTCCTTAAGCGTTGATATCTCCATAAATTGGGCTATAGTATAGCACATGGAAGTTAAGAAGGCGATATTGGCCACGGTTGCTTACTATGATAAGTTGGACTATCCGCTAACTCTTTTTGAGGTGCATCGGTTCCTTATTAATCCGAAGCGGCTTTTTGTTGAGACAGGAGGCTTAGGCGATATTGCGTTGAGCGAAATTGCCGACCTATTGGATGAGCTCCAAGATATAAAAGTAGTCGAAGAGCGTCGGGGCATGTATATGCTTGCCGGCCGGAGCAGCTTGGTCACGGAGCGGATCGAGCGTGAGAAAATCGCCGGGCAGAAATGGAAAACGTTCGTGCGCAAGGCCTGGTGGCTTCAGTTTACGCCATGGATTCGAGGCATGTTCGCGAGCGGTTCTCTGGCTTTGGATAATACCGTGGAGTCTAGCGACTTCGATATTCTGGTGGTGGCCCAGCCCCGGCGCATATATTTGGCACGCTTGGCCTTATCGACGATCGCGTCATTGCTCGGCGCGCGCCGAACTAAACATGATGCGGAAGCGCCCGACAAATTCTGCTTCAACCACTATATAACCGCCGACCGTCTTACGATTCCGCATCAAAGTCTCTTCAATGCCCAGACCTATGCCCATCTCACGCCGGTCTGGCCGGATAAAAAACTGGCTGGAGAATTTTTTGCGGCTAATCTCTGGATCAATAAATTCGTATATAATTTCAAGCCGCACCAGGACATGATTTTAAAAACGGTGACAGAAAGCCGTACGATGCGATCAATTGCCCGGTTCATCGAGCGGATATTTGATAATGCATTTGGGAATGTTCTTGAACGATGGGCCAAACGGTACCAGCAGCGGCGGATCGTGGATAATCCGACCACGCACGCGCCCGGCGGGCGCGTGGTTTACACCGACCACGAGCTTGAATTTCATCCTCGTTCCTTCGAACGCGTAGTCCTCGACGCCTACAACAATGCACTTCTCCACCTAGCCATCTCCTCTCGCCCCGAACCCGACTCCGGCTTGAATCGGTAGATATTGACTTTTATGGCAAAAAAGAGTATAAGTATAATTAAGGTATGATGCCATTCCGGCGTCTAGCATCTTAACTGCCCGCCAGAGGCGGGCCCAGATTCCGGCAGACCTGGCCGGAAGGAGTGTAGAGATGGCGAAGTATGGAAAGTACACGGGTAACCAGCTCGAGGACTTCCTCAACAAGATCGGCGGCGAAGCGGTCATCGACCAGATGCTCTCCGGCAAGGACCTCGTGGTCGTCGAGTGGCCGAGCCTGCAGCGGCCGCCGATCACGGCCGAGCAAGCGATGCCCGCGCCGTTCCAGTTCAAGTCCGCGCGGACTATCAAGCTCGGACTCCACAAGACGCCGGCGGAATACCGCAAAGCGTTAAAAGCGGCGAAGGTGGATGTCGGCGTTTACGCCGGACAGATCCTCGACAAGATCACCATCGCCAAGGAGGTGATCGAGGTCGACATCTCCAAGTCGTTCACGGTTGCCGACCTTGGCTACACCACCAGCACCACGCGGTACGACGTCATCAAAAAGCGTATCGTGGAGTGTGGCGGTGAGCTCTGTCCGAACGAAGTGGGTCCCGCCGACCGTCTCCAGAATCTGGACCAGCCCAAAGAGGACTGGTATCGAACGGCGATGGAACCGCTGTCCGACTCTGATGACGTTCTGGGCGTGTTTCACCTGGAGCACCATGGCGATGGGTTGCACCTGCGCAGCTACGACGGCGACGACGGCGCGTTGTGCAATCCCTACGGTCGCTTCGTGTGCGTTGTGCCTCGCAAGAAATAGGAATCTGGGTTTCTTGGACCTTGGTCCTGGGCCGGTTGGAGTTTACTCCGACCGGCCTGTTTTATTGTTTCAAACTGGACCATGCTCGTAATTGTTAAAAACCGAGCTTTTAACACTTTTACTCGTAAACTTAAGTGTCAACACCTTCAAGGTTTAACCTTGAAGGTGTTGACACTGTTTTTTGATTTGAATACAATTAGCAATCGATAACCCTAAGTGCTAATCATATGTTAAAACCATTATCAGATCATGTTATCCTCGAGCCGGTGCGCGAGGAGAAAAAGAAGGGCGGTATTATTCTGCCGGATACGGTACAGAAGGAAAAATCAGAGAAAGGGAAAGTTATCGCCGTAGGACCGGGCAAGACGGACGAAAACGGCAAGAAGATTCCGGTCGAAGTGAAAAAAGGCGATATCGTATTATTTGCAAAATATAGCGCGCGTGAGATTAAAGTAAATGACAAAGAGTATCTCATTGTAAAACAAGAAGATATACTCGCAATCATCAATTAAAAATAATAGAACGCCGCAGTAGAGCGGCCAGCAAGTTATATGGCAAAACAAATACAATATAAGGAGCAAGCCAGAGAAGCTCTTAAGCGAGGCGTCGATAAGATCGCTAATGCGGTTAAAGTTACTTTGGGTCCCAAAGGCCGCAATGTGTTGCTCGACCGCGGATTCGGTTCGCCGATTATCACTAAAGACGGGGTGACCGTAGCCAAGGAGATCGAACTTAAGGATAAATTTGAAAACATCGGTGCTGAACTGATCAAAGAAGTTGCATCCAAGACGAATGATATCGCTGGCGACGGTACGACCACGGCTACGGTGTTGGCCCAAGCCATCGTGGCGGAAGGATTTTCGGCTGTAAATTCCGGTGCTAATCCGCTCGTGCTCAAACGCGGTATGGATAAAGCCGTAGATTGGGTCATCGGGTATTTGGAAAAACAAAAACAAGCAGTCACCAAGACCAACCTGAAGGAAGTGGCTTCGATTTCTGCCAATGATCAGGAGCTAGGGCATCTCATTGCTGAAGTGTTCAATGAAGTCGGCAAGGACGGCGTAGTGACGGTGGAGGAGTCGCAGTCCGCCGAGATGGCCAAGGAATTTGTGGAAGGCATGCAGCTCGACCGGGGCTATCTCTCGCCGTATATGATTACCCACGCCGAGCGTATGGAGGCGGTATACAACGACCCGTATATTCTGCTCACTGATCGCAAGATCTCAACCGTGCAGGATATCGTGCCGGTGTTGGAGAAAGTTTCGAAGGCTGGCAAGCGTGATTTGGTTATTATCGCCGAAGATATTGATGGCGAAGCATTAGCCACCCTTGTGGTCAACAAGCTCCGTGGCACTTTTGCCACCCTTGGCTTGAAGGCGCCTGGATTTGGTGATCGGAAGAAAGAGATGCTTGAAGACATCGCGGTTATCACTGGCGGCCAAGTTATTAGTGAAGAAAAAGGCATGAAGCTCGACGGGGTTGAATTGAATATGCTTGGTCGAGCCCATCGCATTGTTGCTGCTAAAGAAAAAACAACCATCGTTGGCGGCAAGGGTAAAAAGGGTGATATTGAGAAGCGACTCGTCCAACTCAAAGGTCAGATTACTGCCTCAACATCCGAGTTTGATAAAGAAAAACTCCAAGAACGTGTCGCAAAGCTGTTGGGTGGCGTGGCTGTAATTAAAGTCGGCGCCAAGACCGAGACCGAACTCAAGGAAAAGAAATTCCGCATTGAAGACGCGGTTAATGCGACCCGGGCGGCACTCGAGGAAGGCATCGTGCCGGGCGGCGGTTTAGCGCTATTTGAAGCTTCTAAAGGACTGTCCGCAAAGGCAATCAAAGGCGTGCCGGAAGTGGGCGATGAAGCCAAAGGCGTGATGATCATCAAATCAGTCTTGGAGCGGCCGCTTAGGGCCATTGCCGAGAACGCCGGCAAGGATTCCAATGAAGTCGTGGCGCAAGTATTTTCTGCCGAGCCGGGCATCGGCTTGAATGCCGCGACGGGCGAGTATATCGACCTGGTCAAAGCCGGCATCATCGATCCGCTCAAAGTGGTTAAGACCTCGCTTATAAACGCAGTTTCCGTCGCTTCGATGATCCTCACGACCGAAGCAGTCGTGACGGATATTCCCGAAGAAAAAAATCCTTCGCCAGGATCAGGATCTTCGGGACCGATGGGCATGGGAGATTATTAATCAAAACGGGTCGCCTAGGCGACCCGTTTTGATCCTTGACTATTTATAACCTTTATGGAATATTTCCAGCAAGGAGATAGTCATGGCTGACGAGTCGGCACCTTCAAAATCGGAAAAACCCGAAGGAACTGCCGATAGCCCGAAGGCCAAGGCAGATACTGACCAACTGATATTCGAATGGGAGTTGCTTATCAAGCGTTTGGCTAGTAATCCAAGTCTTATTCCGTTCCACTTGATCCAGGAACTAAGAGATAAGGTAATTCATGACCTGGAGATCATCAAAAAACAGCAGGACGAGATCGAAGAGCGAGAAAAGGCTCAAAGGGCGCTCTACGATTACTTTGAACAGCAGCTTGCGGAAGTTCGGGAGCGGGAAGAAGAAGCCCAGCTGGTTATCCAAACTCAGCGGGCACTCGACGACCTGACACGGCTTTTGCAAAGAACGGCGTTCGAGAAATCGGTTCGTGAGTGGATCCAGTTTGAGCGTCGTCAGACGCCGGTTGCACTGACGATTTTCGATATTAACGACCTCAAAAAGGTGAATGACTGCATAGGTCATCAGATGGGTTCGCTAATGATTCAGCGAGCGGCTAAGATGATCAAGGATGGCACTCGCTCCAAGCCAACATCGGTGCAAAGTACTCGTCAACCAGATCGGCGCAAGTCTTTCTCTGATCTTAAAGCTCGGTTGGGCGGAGATGAGTTCGGCACGCTGACTGTCCTCGAGCACTATGGGCTAGGAGAACCCTTCGAGGAAATGGCGCTTCGAATCGTGAATCGAATTTGTGCCGATTTCCACGCAGTAGACTGGGCAGGCGAGTATCAGGAGTGGAAACCCAAGACTTCGGAGTACGAGGAGCGGGTCCGTGCGCTCAAGCCCGCGATAGCAGCAGGTGTGGCAGTCATCCACATGGGGGAACTGCCGCGGATCTACACGGGTGCATCTAAGCGAGTCTTTGAAAAGATTTTCACTATTGCCGATGCGCTCATGTACAAGTCTAAGGCGTACGAAAA
>MGJZ01000028.1:12936-13174 GCA_001794525.1 Candidatus Yanofskybacteria bacterium RIFCSPHIGHO2_02_FULL_50_12
TGTTGAAATTCGAGAACCGCACCTTGAAGACGGTGCAGGAGGAGGTGTTCTACGATCCGCCGGCGACTGCTTGATAAGGGTATCAAGCAGTCGCTTTTCATTTGAATAAATGTCCGTATTCATGTAAATTTAAACTAATTCATTAATCATTCTTTTGTATGGCTCTATATATCGTATTAGGCGTTATCGCGGTGCTGGTCTTGTGGCTTATCGGCGTATTTAACAGCCTGGTGCGTTC
>MGJZ01000028.1:13195-22754 GCA_001794525.1 Candidatus Yanofskybacteria bacterium RIFCSPHIGHO2_02_FULL_50_12
ATGGTCTGACATTAACGTCCAGCTGCGCCGGCGGCATGATTTGATTCCGAATTTGGTGGAGACGGTTAAAGGCTATGCCGCACATGAAAAGGAAGTGTTGGAGAATGTGGTTCACGCCCGGACCGAGGCGGTGACAGCCGGCGGCATGGAGCAGAAAGCCCAGGCCGAAAATATGCTCACCGGCGCGCTCAAGAGTCTCTTTGCATTGTCCGAAGCCTATCCGAATTTGAAAGCCAATGAGAACTTCGCCAAGCTGCAGGATGAGTTATCCGACACGGAGAATAAGATCCAGGCCGCACGCCGGTTCTATAATACGAACGTGATGGACTATAACACCAAGCTTGAACAGTTTCCGACCAACATGATTGCGTCTTCGTTCGACTTCCATCGCGAAAATTTCTTCCAGTTAGATAATCCTACCGAAGCAGAACTGCCCAAAGTAAATTTTTAACGAGAGTTTGTCATTTCAAGGACACGCATCAAAATCTTCTGATTTTGCGCTATGTCTCGCGCCGTTGCGCTCCGAAATGTCCTCGAAATGATAAACTCTCTTGCTGATGGCTAACTTATATACTCACAAAGATAGTAATATTAGAAAGACATGGCTGTTGCTGGCGGTGTTTTTCGTGTTCATCATTGCTATTGGGTGGATATTCGCTCAAGCGTATGGTTCGCCTGAAATTCTGTATATTGCGGTGGGGATTAGCTTGGTAATGAATATCTTGTCGTATTGGTATTCAGATAAAGTTGCCATTGCCATGTCCGGCGCTAAGCCCGTGTCCCGCGAAGAAAATCAGTACCTATATCGTATAGTAGAAAATCTCTGCATCACCGCCGGCCTGCCGGTGCCGAAGCTGTATATCATTCAATCGCCGCAGATCAATGCCTTTGCGACCGGACGCAATCCGCAGAATGCGGCCATCGCGGTCACTACCGGTTCGCTGGAAAAATTAGCCAACGAAGAACTTGAAGGTGTGCTGGCCCACGAACTTTCCCATATCGGCAACCGAGATATTTTAGTGTCTACGGTGGTGGTTATCTTGGCGGGAGTAATTTCAATTCTGGCTGATATGTTTTTGCGTATGAGTATGTTCGGCGGCTCTGATCGGGAAAGTAGGGGAGGGGCAATTGCGTTAATAATAGGATTAGTGGCTGCCATCCTGGCGCCGATCGCGGCGATGCTGATTCAGTTGGCAGTATCCCGCAAGCGTGAGTATCTCGCTGACGCGTCCGGCGCATTACTGACTCGGTATCCGGAAGGGTTGGCGAATGCATTGGAAAAAATCTCGCAAGACGGCACTCGTCTCAAACATGCCCACAATGCCACTGCCCATATGTATATTTCCAACCCCTTTAAAGGCAAAGAAGGATATTCCTGGTTTGCGCGTCTATTCATGACCCACCCACCTCTATCGGATCGAATCAGGGTTCTCCGACAGATGGAATCCTCAGGCGCGTTGCCCGAATAAAAAGTATATTTCAAGGCGCGACAGAGAAACTGTATCGGGCATACTGTGAGATGGAGCAACGATGAAATATACTTTTTATTCAGCAACCCGGAGGGATATAGAAATTATTAGCGGGGTCTTCGTTGCTCGTCGCTTATGTATCATTTGATACACATCACTCCTCGCGCCTTGACCTCGCTAATAATTTCAAATATCGCGCCAGGAATTCCATCTGTTGGAGAGCCCCCATCTTGAGAGGAATGCAGATATAGGACTTCATACTTTGTAAATTTTGACAAGATATGCTAATATTACGTCAATGAATGGCCTATTAAACGAGTTTAAGCAGATGCTTAAAGAGCATACTGAAATAAAGAAAAAGCTCAAAAAAATGGAGCGTTCGTTTGCTTATTTCCAAAAAGCCTTACAGCACGAGGAGGATATTCGTATAGCCCGTAAGGATAAAAGAAATATTCCTTTTGAAAAGATAGTCCATGAGCTTGGCTTTTAAATCGGGCTGGAAGCTTTTCATAAAACGGCGGGCAGCCGAAGATCTCAATAGCCTACCGAAGAGTGTCCAGAAGCGCATCATCGAGAAAATGCGTTTCTTTATTTCTCAAGATGATCCTGTTAAATTTGCCAAGAAGTTAAAGCGGCCGAAGCGAGGTCAATATAGATTCAGAATAGGTGATCACAGAGTTATTTTTGATGTTGGCCAGGGAAAAGAAATTATTATATTGAAAATAGCAAAACGTGACGAAATATATCGTTAAGGAGGAGTCGGATAGTGGTCAGTCGCAATCCCGAATAAAGCGGAGGGTTGGCCGAGCGGTTTAAGGCGTACGCTTGGAAAGCGTGTGGGAGCAATCCCTCACAGGTTCGAATCCTGTACCCTCCGCTTTGTGCGGGAGAAAGGCGGCATACATCAAAAAAGCCCTGAAAAGGGGTTTTTTGATTGTGGTTGACTTTTTATATCAGAAGTGATATAATGGTAGTATTCATTAACAACAGTCGGCTTCCCAGCCCGACTTTTTCCGGAGATTCGTACCCATGGTCTACGATGACTACGCGTATGATCGGCGGCCGCGCCCTGAGAAAGTCGTTGGCTACACCCCGCCGCCTATCCTCGACGATGACAAGCTCGCGTCGTGGGGGAAGCGGGGTTTGCGGGTCCGTGCCCGCCGGTCCCTCAGTGAAGCCTCGGAGAAGATCGAAACCCTGGCCCGACGGGCGTGGTACTTCCCCGAAGACGCAATGGACGACATGGGCCCCGCAGGCCTGTTTCTGGTCTGCACCGCCCTGATCGTCCTGGTTGCTCTGGTGACGGCGTATACGTATCCGTCGCCGTCGATCCCGCCGCGCTGACGTGCCACGATCCCCTTACCGATCTCAGAGATCGGTAAGGGGATCTTTTTCTTTTCAAAAAATGTGCAATACTATGGCGTATGCAGGATAACGTCTCAAAGATTAAAGACCGACTCGATGTCGTGGAGGTCATCGGGAGCTATATGAAGCTCCAGAAAGCCGGCATCAACTACAAAGGCCGCTGTCCGTTCCATAACGAAAAGACGCCCTCATTTTTCGTCTCGCCCGAGCGGCAGATCTGGCACTGCTTCGGCTGTGCCAAGGGCGGCGACATGTTCGAATTTGTAAAAGAGATTGAAGGCGTCGAATTCCCGGAAGCGATGAAGGTTCTAGCCGCGCGTGCGGGCGTCCAGTTGGAAACCTTTACTCGCGAAGCGTCTTTACAGCGCGACGCCAAAACGCGCCTCTATGAAGTCTGCGAACTGGCGACGAAGTTTTTTAAAAAGCAATTCGAATCCACGACCGGCAAAAAAACGTTGCAGTATCTTCGCGATCGTGGCATGGCTGATGAGACGATTAAAGAATTTCGGCTTGGATTCGCGCCGAAGGATTGGGAGTCTCTTGCCGGATATCTCCGCACCTGCGGATATGCGGATCAAGAAATCGTCGATGCCGGTATGGCGATTCGGAGTGAGAAAAAGCAGGGGATATATGACCGATTTCGCTCTCGCATAATGTTTCCGATTACCGATATTTCTGGCCAAGTCGTTGGATTCAGCGGCAGGGTATTTGCTTTGGCCGCCGAAGTTTCAGCGAAGGAGGCATCAGGTTCACAGAATCTTCAGACCCAGCCTGTAGATAAAGGGGTTGACCAAACAGATCATGTTGTGGCAAAATATGTAAATACGCCCCAGACGCTGATCTATGACAAAAGCCGGGTATTATACGGCCTATCACAGGCTAAACTGGATATAAAGAAAGCGGACCAATGCATCTTGGTCGAGGGCAATATGGACGCCCTCATGTCATACCAAGCCGGCGTACGCAATGTCGTCGCCTCGTCCGGTACCGCTCTCACCCCCCATCATCTACGGCTTTTGCAGCGCTACACCAAAAATCTGGGATTTTGTTTCGATACCGATCAAGCCGGTGCCATGGCTACGAAGCGAGGCATCGGTCTTGCGCTTGCCCAACAATTTAATATCAAGGTTCTTGCAATCGAAGATAAAGAGTGCAAGGACCCGGCAGACTTCGTACAGAAATACGGACCGCGATGGTCCGAACTCGTTGCCGCGGCCAAACCTGTTGTCGATTATTATTTCGACAAAGCCCGTTTAGCCTACAATCCCACCAAAGCCGAATCAGGAAAAGCGGTTTTAGCGAGCGTCGCGCCGTTCGTGAAGCGCCTAGCCAGCAATGTGGAACGGTCCCATTGGATCAGCCAGCTGGCCGCGTTGTTGCGTGTGCCTGAACAAGCAGTGATCGCTGATCTTCAGAATATCAAAGACGACTTCGTGGTTTACGATAATTCGGAAGGGGGAGGCAGGAGCGAGCAGTCGCAGAGCGAAGCCCCCTCCAAATTAGCGCCCGACCTGCTGAATGAGGCGATTCTGTCAGTAGTTTTGAAAAATCCGGCCGTGGCTCGAGAATCTGGCATTCCTCATGATCTGCTCGATGCAAGAACTTCAGCCGTGATCCGTCATATTTCTGACAGGAATGAGCCGTTCGAATTCTCGGCCTTAATCTCCAGTTTTCCGGAAACAGCGATGCATCTGGAATTCGCGAATCTTAGAGCCCAGGAGTTATGGAACGAACTGGATGAAGAAGAACTTGCCTTCGAATTCCGACGCCTGCTCAATATGGCACGCAAGCGGGCCCTCACCACGCGCTTGGTCGCCCTCCAATTCGATCTCAAAGAGGCGGAAGCGAATCAGCAGCGGGAGCGCGTGGCGACGCTTGCGGCCGAATTTAACGATATTGCCCGTCAGTTAACCATCATCAATAGACATGGCGAAGAAAAAAACGAAGAAGCAACTAAAAAAGCCGGCGGCGGCCAAGAAACCGAGACCATCCGCCAGCCGACGGCCAAAGAAAGTTCTCAAGCCGGTTAAGAAAAAACCTGCTCCTAAGCAAGGCTTAGGAGCAGGTTTACGTACGTCAGGGAAAAAAGAAGTAATTAGTGAGAGCGCGATCGAAGCCATCATTGAAAAAGGGCGCCATCGCGGCTTTATCACGCAGGTCGAAGTCCTCAACGCGTTTCCGAATATCGAAAAGGACATTACTGGCCTGGAGGCGCTCTATGAACGTCTGGAATCGGCTAATATCAATATCATCGAGTCTGGACGGGTATTTGAAGAAGAGAAAGTCAAAGAGTACGACGAGAAGAAAAAAATCCAGGACGAATTCGGCGACTCATCGGCTGATTCGGTCCAGATGTATCTCAAAGAAATCGGCCAGTATCCGCTCCTAACTTCCGAAGAGGAAACAGATTTGGCTAAGCGGATTGAAAAAAACGACGAATCGGCGCGTCAGCGCCTAGCCGTGTCCAATTTGCGGCTAGTAGTATCGATTGCCAAGAAATATGTCGGCCGATCCGCTAATTTAACTTTGCTCGACTTGATTCAGGAAGGAAACCTGGGCTTATTCAAAGCGGTCGAAAAATTCGACTACAAAAAAGGATTCAAATTTTCAACCTACGCCACCTGGTGGATCCGCCAGGCGATCACGCGTGCTTTGGCCGACCAGGGCCGCACGATTCGCATTCCGGTGCATATGGTCGAGACGATCAATAAGTATCAGCAGGTGGTCCGTCGGCTGGTGCAGGATCTCGGCCGCGAGCCGATGCCGGAGGAAGTAGCTTCCGAGATGGGGGTGGAAGTGGACAAGATCCGCCATATTATGAAAATCTCCCAGGAGACTATTTCCCTGGAAGCGCCTTTGAGCGGAGATGACGGCGAGGACGGTGAAAGCTCCCTGGCCAACTTCGTGCCCGACGACGATTCAATTTCTCCATCCACTTCGGCCGCTCGGAAAATCCTCAAAAGCTACATCAACGAAATTATTAGTGATCTCACGCCGCGCGAACAGAAGATTCTCGATATGCGTTTCGGCCTCACCGACGGCGTGACGCATACCCTCGAGGAAGTCGGCAAAGTTTTCTCGGTCACGCGCGAACGCATCCGTCAGATTGAAGCCAAGGCATTGGATAAAATCCGCCAGCATCACAAGCTGTCGAAGCTCAAAGGCTACGAATAGGCACTCCGCCCTCCCGCATCATCGGGTGCGCATAAAAATTCTACTGAATTTTTTGCTCGGTCTCGGCCTACCCGGCCTCGAAGCCCCTCTGATACGGGAGGGCTCGCTTAGGTTCCCTACTTTGAAAAAATATCGATTAGCCGTACACTGAAGGGATGAGACTGGTTTTCAGGAACAAAAAGGCCATGAAAATAGTGCGGGATTTGCTGTTGGCTGAATTGGCCGCTTACGGTCTGCTCATGGGAATAGCGCTTTCGGCTCACTGGGCCAAATGGTATCGGCAATTCGCCCTGTACGACTACGTATCCTTCACAGTTCTTGAATTCACGGGTTTGGCTATAATCCAGGTAGCGATCATATTATTTGTTATGCGACGCTCATTTGGGGAAGAAAAAACTATCCACGAGATTATCCGCGGCAATGAGAGCGAGCAGATTGAGTTTAAAACGACATTCCGCTGGGATGTAAAGCGGAATCAAGTCAACAAAGAGCTAGAACGGGGCGTTGTAAAAACAATCGCCGCATTCCTGAATTCCGAAGGCGGTTCGCTCGTAATCGGCGTTGATGACCGGCGTGAGGTATTCGGTTTGGATCCTGATTTGAGCTCGTTGACCAAAAAGAATCACGATGGATTTGAAAATCATTTCAATAATATATTTCGAGCGATGATCGGTCCGGAGTTTCGACGTTTCGTCCGCCTTTCATTCCATCACATCAACGGCAAGTACGTTTGCTTGGTGCAAGTTGAACCGGCTCACCGCCCGGTGTATGTTAAAACGGAAAAGAACGAAGACTTTTTCATCCGAACAGGCAATGCCACCACCGCCCTCAAAATGAGCGAAGTCGCCGCGTATCTTTCCTCCTGGCGCCAATAAAATCAAAGGGTCGCCTATGGCGACCCTTTGATTATCGTTTCTTTTTTGCGGCTAACATGAGCCGCTTTGCTTCCTTACGTTTCTTGGTCTTAGGAGAGTGCGATTTTTGCTGATGTCGGGCGCCCAGTCCGCTGTTTCGTTTTGCCATGGTTCGATATTAGTTGATGTTTGATTTTAGCAGAAATTACTTCATAAGTAAAAAATGACCCCGCGAAGCGGGGTCGGGGACTACGAGGTAAGGCCGAGACGATCGACAACGAAACAGTCCAGGCACTGACAGGGCTTGTCCATGCGTTCGCCGCGGACGACGGAACGGTTGCCATGGCAGCGATGTTCATGGGGCAGATTGACGTTGCATCCGTCGCAGATGATCTTGTTGGGCAAAAACTGTTCGAGCAGGAAAGCCACTGCGTCTTGAGGATCGACCTGGAGGATTTCCTGGGTTCGCTCGATCTTTTGCCGAGCTATTTCCGGAGTCCAGCCGTGCTTCCGGGCTACCAGCACCACCTGTTCATCGGTAGCCGGTGCCTGCTCGAGAGGAAGAATTTGGTACTGGTACGGATCAGCGAAAATTTTGCCGATGATACCCGCGGTCAATTTGAGATCTCCCGTGTTGCTCATGGTTTCGAAGACATCTCCAAGGGAGATAATCTCGATCTGACACTCATCTTCTCGCATCCGCGGGGTGTCTTTCGTATCTTTCACCGCTCCGATCCGAATGTAAGTTTCGAGTGTGTCCTGGATCAGGTGCGGCTTGATGTCCGTGTAAACCGCTGTTTTAAGGACATCGCCTCGATTCCAGCGGATGTCGATCATGAGCGGAGCTGCGTGGGACGATGTTGTCATAGATCTCCTCCGGCTGGATTATATCACTTGAAAGTTTTTTGTCAATAAAATTAATTGCTTTATTATCCAAAGTGTATTATAATATCTAGGCTCTTAAACAACGAGGTGGACATGAAAACAGACTGGCGTGCGCGCCTAAAGGCATACCACCTGCAACAAGGGGTGTATGCTGGAACCGACTCTGAGGAATACCAGCAGCAGCATTCGGCAGCGATGGAAAAACTCCGTAGCAATCGAGGGAATACCTTGAAGCCTGAAGACTTCGAGCGTCATTACGATGCAATCGCTGAGGACTATGCGAAGTATCTCCTTGATCCGGAGTATGTGGAAAGCATCAGTTCTGCCATCAAGCGAATCGCAGAAATCACCGAAGGTCAAAAGATCGTCCGCGTGCATGAGGCAGGCTGTGGAGCTGGACTGGATGTCTGTTTCCTGGCTGTTCATTTCCCTGAAATCGAATTCACCGCGAGCGATATCTCAGAAGGAATGCTTGAAATCGCCCGGCGACGGGCTGATTCGTTGGGAATCAGGAACACCCGTTTTCTCAAAGTCGCTCATGAGAATCTGACGCCTGAACTACTGGGCGGCCAAGTCGATCTGTGTTTTGCGATCGGGGCGTTGTTTTACCACAGCGAAGAAGAGTTCATGACCCACATGTGGGGATTAACGTCGGTGATTAACCCTCAGGGAAAGCTCGTTCTCTGTACACCTGGCGGGGAGTATCTCAACGCCCTTGCTACTGTCATGTGGATTTTCAACTGCACCTTCGACGGGGAAATTAAAGACAGCGACATCGTTTCTCCCTTGGGAATCGGTACTTTCACAAAAACCAGTGACTCGGATGCGAAGACAGTCGCAATGCGCCTCGCACTTCAAAGTCAGGAACGCTGGTAAGCCGCCCTTCGGGCGGCTTCTTATTTTTTTGATAAAATAAAAAATTGCCACCCTTGAGGGTGGCAACAGAAGATCGGAAACGGCTACTGGCGGCGAGCAGCGCGACGGTACATCTCGATGTCTTCCGCGCTGGCGCGCAGGGAGTCATCGACGGGGCCGAGAGTGGCGGCCCGCAACCGGGGAGCCTCCAAGTCCCTCAAACTCTTGATCCGGCCCGGATCGGTCTGTCCCTGACCGCTTTTTCGGATTCGGTAAATCTTTCGGTTCTGATCGCCCACTACGCACCTCCAATATATACATTATAGCATATTATAATATTTAAGTCAATAGCAGGTTTTGCATAATAAAAATGACCGTTCTCGGTCAGCGAGCCTTTCGGCTTTTTCGATTGGTGAAGTCTCGATATTTAGCCTGTCGAGCCAGGCGTTTGATGACGCCGTTTAGCTCTTCCGAAACGGTTTTCTCGACTCTCTCCCGAATGTTGTCGAAAGTGCCGGCGCCTAAAACACCATCGACCCTTCCTTTTCTCGTTTGAGATTCAACTTTGTAGCTGACGTTTTCAGTCCCCACCTCGATCAGGATCCTCACCTCTGCGATAGATCTCTTCATCAGCAACCCTCCAATGTTTGAATATATACTCATTTTCTGCTAAAATCAACGAGTTGGTTTTATTCCGCGGTAGCTCAATGGTAGAGCGGCGCCCTGTAAACAAACTTGCAGCTTCCTAGCGAAAGCTAGGGATGAACTTTTCGGGATAACGGTGAAGCCCAAACGTAAAGACGTGGGTAATACCGTGGGAACCCACCGTATCGGTGGGGCACCGTAGAGACTAGATACCGAAACACCTAATTCACCTATAGGGGTGGAATGGTGAAGATATAGTCCACGCTATGGCGAAAGCTATAGATCATGTGTAAGGCGATGGTTCCAGGTTCG
>MGJZ01000029.1:0-10841 GCA_001794525.1 Candidatus Yanofskybacteria bacterium RIFCSPHIGHO2_02_FULL_50_12
CATAACCTTGAAAGAATATCATTTTTACGGTATTATTTCAATGCAAAAATTGCCGCCCCAGACTTGTCTGGGGCGAGCCTCGCCCACTATAAAGTGGGTCGGGGGCCTATAGTGAAACGGTATCACGCGTCCATGGCATGGACGAAGTCGGGGCTCGACTCCCCGTAGGTCCACACTTAAATAAACTTGAGGAAAGCACTTCAGCATTTTCTCATCTTGACGGGCGATATATTTTTTGATACAGATACAGTATCATCGCCTGTAGTTTTCGTTCTTTCATGAAAGGAGTGGGTCATGAAGGCCATTCTTAAAAGGCCGTCCACGGTCGAACTCGGCGAACTCTTCAAGCGGAAGGTCGCCCTTTTGAAGAGAGGCGTGAATATCGACACTGTTCGGGATGCTCGCCAGCTCCTCAAGGAGATGGAAGACTTCCGAACCGAGTATCCGGAACACGCCGGAAGCTTGATGAATTGGGAGGTCGAGCTCCTCGACGGCTTCCCGGGGATCGAAGAACAACAGCGGGATCGAGCCCTAACGGTCTAAAACATCGGAGGATCGAATGACCTACCTTCGTCCGTGAAACGCCCGGCATGTGCACCCTGCACAGCGGGCGTTTTTATATCGCTTCGAGTTCTTTGAGTGTCTGTTCGAATAATCGGATTGCGCGGACTGCTTCCGCGTGGCGGAGGAAATAATTCGTATCATGCGCCAGCCGGTTGCGAACTTTGTGAGCTTCCCAGAGTCCGTCGATCGTAAGGAGTTTCGTCTTATCAATATTCATCAATCGCTCGCCCATAGTTTCTCCCGCAAAGCGGGTTTTCAGCTGGTCATCAACGAGTTTATCTGCTTCGATAATTGCGAATTTCCATTCGCCCTCGCGGGGCGAGTCGATATGGCGCATGATTTCTTCCCAGCGGTTTTTGAGCGGCCCGCCCATGGCCGGCTCTGAAGGCGCTACTTCCTGCTGGGCCGCGATTTTCTCAGTCAGCCGTCTCATACGCCGATACAGGACGACCATGACTAGGATAAGACCGACGGTGAGTACCAGGGCGATCCATTGAAGATCAGCCACGAATTCAGAAGCGAGGAATTCCTGCTGCGTCTCCATGAATCCGGTACCGACCGTTTGCAGGACGCTGAAATATTCGATGACCACGGCGATAAACGCGGCGATAATAAACGAAATTACGGCGATTAGGGTGATCATTTCAAATTTTGTTCTAGTTGATGAGCTACTCGAAGTAGAGTCTGCTCGTCGAAAGAATTAGCGATAATTTGGAACCCGACCGGCATATTACTCTTAGCTCCGTTGCCACAAGGAATGGAGATGCCCGGCAAACCCGCCAAGTTCAATGGTACCGTGTAAATGTCTTCCAGGTACAGTGCCAGCGGATCGTCGATCTTCTCCCCTATCTTGAATGCAGTGCTCGGCGTGGTGGGTCCCACAATGACATCAACACGCTCAAAAGCATCATCGAAATCTTTTTTAATCAGTGCGCGGACTTTCTGAGCTTTCAAATAATAAGCGTCATAGTAGCCGGCAGACAATGCGTAGGCGCCCAACATGATTCGTCGCTTGGGTTCCGGCCCGAAGCCTTCAGAACGAGATTGGATATATGTTTCCAGAAGCGAATCAGATTTTACTGAATGGCCATACCGAATCCCGTCGAATCGGGATAGATTAGCGGAAACCTCGCTCGGCACTAGAATATAGTATGTGGCCAAAGCATATTCAAAATTCGGCAACGAGATTTCTTTAATAATGCATCCAAGCCCCTCCAGTTTTTTAACAGTTGCTCGAATCTTCTCCTCCACCTCTGCTGATAGACCAGCTCGAAAAAATTCCTTCGGTACCCCAACTCGCAACCCTTTGATTGGTTTTTCAAGATTGGCGGTAAAGTCCACAACTTCTTTTTGAACCGTAGTCGAGTCGAATATGTCGTGCCCACAAAGCACATTTAACACGGTGGCCGCATCACGCGCCGTTTTAGTAAGGGGCCCGATTTGGTCGAATGACGAAGCCATAGCGATTAGACCATGGCGGGATACACGCCCATACGTTGGTTTTAATCCGACGATACCGCACATGGCGGCAGGTTGCCGAACCGAACCGCCAGTATCTGATCCGAGGGCAAACACGGCGAGGTTGGCGGCGACGGCCGCGGCCGATCCGCCGGATGATCCTCCGGGAATCATCTTATCATCCAATGGATTTTTGGTCGGCCCAAAGGCTGAACTCTCGGTCGTATTGCCCATCGCTGCGTCGTCCATGTTAGTCTTACCTAGAAATGTTGCTCCCGCCTGCCGTAGTTTTTTAATCACGGTAGCGTCGTAGGATGAGATGTAATTTTTGAGGATGTTGGATCCGGCCGTGGTCCGAGTGCCTTCAATGAGGATGTTGTCTTTGATCGCTGCCGGAATCCCCCACAGCGGGGATTCCGAGTTTCCAGTTTCCATTTTCCAGTTTCCAATGTCGGAAGGCGGATCTAATAATGTCAAAAAAGCATTGAGATTTTTATTTACCTCTCCTATTCGTTTTCGATAGTCGTCGAGTATTTCTTGAGGTGAAAAAGAACCTCGGGAGAAGCCTTCCTGGATTGATGCGATAGTGTGATTGATCATTTTTTCAGGATAGACGGGACTTTGATGAATCGATCCTTCGTCTGCGGAGCTTGGCCAATAAGGAGCTCATTAAGTTTCTCGGACATCGGAAATTCGTTGCGCGGTTCGTCAGTTCGTGTGGCGTTCACCAAACCGGTAGTCTGGTAAAGTGGTTCCACGCCGCTCGTGTCGACTTTGTTCAATGTTTCAACGTAATCCAAAATAGACGACATGTCTTTTTTGAGCCGTTCCTTCTCGTCGTCCTTGAGGGTGAGCCGCGCTAGCGCGGCAATCTTTTCTACTTCAGCATCCGTCAACATGGTCAAAAATTAGCATATTTCGGCCTTCCCAGCACTATTGACTTTTTACCAAAAAAAGAGTATAATTGTAGTATAGGCTAAAGTACCTTAATTATAGATTAGAGGGGTAGGCATTCCGCCGAGCCCAACAATTTTGCCACAGGAGGCGCCATGTTTATCGTTAAGTGGGAAATCAAGTGCTCCGAGTGTGGCCGTCACGACGATCACTACCCAGGAGACACGTCCTTCTCTGAGACACGTGAGAAGGCGGAATGGTTCAAGAAAGTCTTCCTGGAGGGTGCCGGCGACGACGTGTTACTGAAAGCCAAGGGCGAACAGCTCGAGATCAACTTGCTCGCATGCTTCAAGGAGCCGCTGGGAACCACGTTGTTGGAGAATGCCCGACATCGTGCGCCTACCAGCTGTGGCCTGAAGGTGGGCGAGGGTGTTAGCAACAAGACCTGCAGCATGGTGTTGCAGTTCACAATCGAGGAGGTGCCTGTATCAGGAGCGTTGTCGTCCGGTAGTGCGAAAGTTAACTAACTACCACGTCTGCCAGAGCGTCATCCTGGTTCAGGGCGCGGGAACCACATCCCAGCGCCTTTTTGTTTGTGAATTTCGCTCGGTCCTTTTCATTCCTAAAATCTGGACACGTCTCTCCCTAAACTTATTCCAACATCTTCAGAAACTCACTTTCGTCGAGTACTTTTACGCCCAGTTTTTTAGCCTTGTCGTATTTGGAGCCGGGTTCGCTTGCGGCGACCAAGAAGTCCGTGTTTTTGGAAACTGACGCAGAAACTTCTCCGCCTAAGTCGCGGATTTTTTCTTTCGCTTCATCCCGGCTCAACGATTCCATGGTGCCGGTGAGAACGAATGTTTTTCCAGCTAGTTTCTGGGACTCGCCTTTCTCTAGCAGGATCTTCAAGTATTTTTTGAATTTTTCGAGCAGCTTTTTGTTGTAGGAATGGCTGAACCAACTAGAAATGCTGTCGGAAACCACCGGTCCGATATCCGGGACTGTTTGCAGTTCTGCCGCTGAAGTATCGGCGAATGCGTCAAATATTCTAAAGCGCTTGGCTAATGTGAAAGCGGTCTCCTCCCCCACGTGCGGGATGCCAAGGGCGTAAATAAAACGGCTCAATTGAATTTCTTTACGACCCTGGATACTCGCGACCGCATTCTCGGCTGATTTTTCAGCAAAGCGCTCAAGATTGAGGAAATCTTCTTTTGTTAGCTTAAATAAATCGGCTGCATCTTTGATAAGACCCGAATCCATGAGTTGATCGAGCATCTTTGGGCCAATGCCATCCATATCAAATGCACGCCGCGAGACAAAATGGTAGAGTGCTTCCCGTTTGATTGCCGGGCAGTCCTGATTGACGCACCGATAGGCCACCTTGCCATCGATCTTTTGGATCGCTTCGCCGCAGACGGGGCAATTTTTCGGCATGCGAAAATATTTCTCGGCGCCCGTGCGCAATTCGAGTATAACTTTTTTAACGTCCGGGATGACATCGCCCGCCCGACCCACAATGACCGTGTCCCCTATTTTCACGTCCAAGCGTTTGATCTCGTCTAAATTATGGAGCGTGGCTCGAGAAACGGTTACCCCGCCGATGTTCACCGGCTGGAGCATGGCTAACGGCGTGAGCACGCCGGTCCGGCCCACATTCACAATGATGTTTTCGACGACAGTCTCCGCTTCCTTGGGCGCAAATTTATATGCCACTGACCCTCGTGGCGCTTTGCCGACTATGCCTACTTGCTCAAATAGCTTTGTATTGTTGATGGAAATGACGACGCCGTCCAATTCATATTTAAGGTTTTCACGCTCCTGTTCCCAGTAATCTCGGAATTCCTGAATACCTCGAACACTATGGACCACTTTGCCGTTCGGATTGATGGGTACGCCCCACTTTTTCAGTGTTTGGTATTTATTGCTTTTAGTCTTGTATTCACTCTGTACATCAACGAGTTCGTAAGCATGGAAATTAAGTTTCCGACTAGCCGTAATCTGGGGATCGAGTTGGCGCAGGGATCCGGCCGCCGTATTGCGCGGGTTGGCGTAGATCTTTCCGCCTTTCTTTGCTTGTTTCTCGTTGATTTGCTCGAATTCCCTTTTGGTTAAATAGACTTCGCCTCTAATATAGACTGTTCCCTTGGTCACGCCTTTTAATTTAACCGGAATGTCGCCGATAGTTTTTAAGTTTTGAGTAACATCCTCGCCTACCAAACCGTCCCCTCTCGTGGAGCCTTGTATGAATATCCCGTTCTCATATTTGAGCTCGACGGCCAAACCGTCCATTTTAAGGTCGCAGTAGAATTCCGGAATTTCTTTGATTCCTAGGTTGGCCAGGCGGGCTACCCATTTCTCAATGTCTTCCGGTGAGAAGGCATCGTTGAGGGAATACATCCGCGAGACATGCTCGACTTTACTGAATTGCTGAAGGGTCTTGCCGCCGACGCGCTGGGTAGGGGTGTCGGATGTTGCCAGGTCTGGGAACATCCGCTCTAAATCATCCAATTCATGCACCAGCGCGTCATAGGCGGCGTCGGAAATCTCCGGCTCGTCGAGCGTGTGGTAGAGATGCTGGTGGCGAATGACGGATTCGCGCAGCTTTTTGATGCGTTGGGAGGCTGTTTTTTTATCCATATGCCTAAGTATCTACTCTAAGGTTTCCATCTGGAGGGATCGGCTGACGCCCTGATAGGTGCCGATCGCCTGGTTTGTGGTCGGCGAGGCGCTGCAGCCGGCAGGAGTAAGCGTGTATGAGGCGCCATTGGACATGGCCGGTTGGGGCAGAGCCGGGTTGCCGCGATTGGTATAAATGCACCATTCAATGATGCTTTCAGCCGCATACAGGGCGTTGATCGAGCCGCTGCCGGCATTGACGACCGTGCGCACCTTCGGACCGGCGATGGTGCTCATCGACAGGACAATCGCCATGATACCGCCAAGCATCAGCACGGTAAAGATAAGGATCGAACCCTGTTGGGATTTAGATTTCGGTTTGAACATCGCGGGATGATACGGTGGTCTGCAAATTAACGGTCAGGATTTCCTTGCCGGTTTTATTTTGGCTGGCAGCTAGGATCGTAACCCGGGTTTGCTGCTGGTCGGTGGGACCGGATCCGAGGAGGCAGAAATTAAGTCGGGAAAAGGAAATCGCGGAGGAACTGAGTTCGGTGGTGGTGCCGGAGGCAGTACGCAATAGGAGCCCGTTCCCTATTGAGTAAATCACGGTGCCGTTGACCGGATGACGGATGGCCAATCTGGTGAGCGTGCAGTTGCTGGAATCCCCGGCCGGGATTTGGTCGCTGTCGACGATTTGGCTGACGCGGATTTCCCGGGACATGAGTTCGAGAATGAACAAGCCGTTCTCCTGGATTTCCTGGGCGGCCACCGCCCGGCGCTGGTTGCCGATTACCTGGACGAACAAGCCGCTCACGCCCAGCACGATAATAGAAAAAACAAAGGAACTGACTAAAACCTCAACCAATGTAAAACCGCGCTCTTTAGATATGATCATTTCCAGTTGAATAAGTGGTCTTCGGTTTGAATGCTGTTGTTGGGGTTAGTCTTGGACGGCCAGGTAACCTGACTTACTATCTTCAGTTCCCCAGCGTTTACTTTGGTGATAGTGACAGTCCGTCTGAATTTGGTATTGGCGCCGCTGTCATATGAATATACGCCGTTGCTCACCAGTAAAATCGGGTTGCCGCTCAACGGCAGAAGCGAAGTCGAATTCCATTGCAGGCGGTAGGCGCCGTCCGGCAAGCTGTTGTCGAAGGCCAGCCCGGTAAACCAGTTAGTGTCCCGGATCGCTCGGATCACCTCGATTCCCTCCTGGGCCAAACCGGCGGCCACCAAATCGTCCCGGATTTCTTCAGAAATATCCACCGCTTTAGTCGAAAGGTAAAGCGCGGGAATAATCGCCATACTTAAGACAACCAGAGCTACCAAAGTTTCAACAATGGTAAACCCTAATTCCTTATTGGATTTCAATTTTTCCGGAGGAGTGGACATAAATGGTTTTGCAATCTTGGGGGCAGGTCGTGCCTGTTTTACCGATCGTGATGGCGAGCGGCGCCTGACCCAGCGAGAAGGAGTTATTCAGGTAGGTTTTCGGATCCGGCGGTTCAAAGAAAATATCGCTGAAGGAGCTCATGAATTGGATGTTGGCGTCGATGATGCTTTGGGTAGAAACAATTGAATCCTGCCCCGCGGCATAGTTCCGATTAATACTGGTGCAGTCGGTTGTAGCTGCGTTCGGGCCCGCATAGATCGCTAGGCTGGTGGCATTCATATAGTGAATCCCGTAGCCGCAGGGCGTGTAGTCATTGTACTTAGTGCTGGAAACGGTGTTCACTTGGGCTTGGCGAATTGTTGATTTCATCAGATTTACGGTGCGCGAGAGATCCAGCTTGGTTCGGGAAAAATTCGTGACCAGTGACGTAGTCATAAAACCGATGATCGCGGCCACGACCAGCATTTCTATGAGCGTAAAGCCACGCTCGTTCGCTTTATTAGAAGTATGTTGCAAAAATACGAATGAATTGATCATTGAATATGATGAATATGATTGCGGCTAGGGCTAGGAATGAGCCGAACGGAAGTTCTTTTTTCCGGGACGCGCCTTTAGCCAGCATGATGACGGCCGCCAGGCCGCCGATCCAGGTACCCACGATCACAATAAGTGCGCCCCACGGGTAGCCGAACATAAGACCGAGCAGGCCAGCCAGCTTGACGTCGCCAAAACCGAGCTGGGATCCGCGCGACATCAAATATAGTATAGCAAAAAAAGCAGCCAGGAATAACCCTGAAAGGAGGAAGGCCGCCCCCCTCTCCGGCCCCGCGAGGGCATAAATGATGAACCCGATAATCGCTGGAATCAGGATGGCATCAGGCAGGAGGAAATAGAACAGGTCGAAGAAAAATAGAGCCAAAAGGATCAGTAGTCCAATAACGGATACCAATCCGACTGCGGGTGTCGGATTGGCGATAGAAAAAAAAGAAGCCACTATGAAACCGCACGCGAATTCAACCAGCGGATAGCGATGATGGATGGCATGTTTGCATTGGCGGCAGCGGCCTTGAAGAAGAAAGAAGCTAAGAACAGGAATCAAATCATACCAGGCGATGACGGCATCGCAGGCTCGGCATCGGGAGCGACCGTTGATTGAGAGGCCTTTAGGGAGCCGCCAAAGGAGCATATTCAAGAAACTGCCGAAAATAGCACCGCCGGTAAATGAGAATATGGCAACCATATTCTCATTATATATCGAAACCCGTCCGAATGCAGTTTCATCCGGGCGGATACCGATATATCGATACTAAAACTAAATACCGGTCGCCAGAGGCGACCGGTATTTAGTTTTCTTTAGTTCTGGCCTTGGTCGTAGAGACAAGCGGTCGTGGACGGGGTAGCGCAATCAGTCTTTGAATCTTTGGTGCCGTCGGCAGTCTGTCCGCTCCATCCGCCGGCAGTGCTGTTGATGTCAGTGTCGGAATTTAAAGCTTGGGCCCAGGTTTCAAGAACGGCCGTAATTTGATATTTAATACTGCCATTGTAGGCATAGCGGTAGAGCCAGGGACTGGCGTTGAGCGGGTCAACCGGCAACAGGGTCAGGTATTTTGGAACCAGCAAGGCGTCAAGGGCGGCAAAGGTGGCAACCTGCGGGTATTGGCCGTTGTCATCGAAATAAAGTTCCGAAGCGGTTCGCGTCTGGTTAACATCGGCAATTCTCTTTGCATCTCTGGCGCGCTGACGAGCGACGCCCAACTGAAGCAAGAGTAAGGTGGCCAGAACGCCTATAATAGCGATGACTACGAGCAATTCGACCAAAGTGAATCCGGATTGGCCGGACAACCGACGTGAGAATCGAGAAACGAAAGATTTATTCATATCGTCATTATACGCCCGGTGTTGGGAAGGACAATGCGGAGATGTCCACAAGACCTAGTTTCCGCCGACCAAACTGTAAATCGGAAGCAAGATACTGGAGACGAGCATGGCCACGCCAAAGCCGAGAACCAGAACCAGAATTGGCTCGATCAGCTGGGTAATGCTGCCGATCGTGTTTTCCGACTCTGATTTGTAGTATTTGGAAACATGCTCAAGCATATAGTCGAGTTTGCCGGTCCGCTCGCCGATGGCGACCATTGAGCTGAATAAAGGCGGGATTTCGGGATAACGGACCAGGACTTCGGAAATCGTGCCGCCGCTGCGGACGCGTTCCTCCGCTTCAAGCATAATGGCCCGATAATTCTCGTTGCCGACCAGTTCCGCGGTGATATGAATTCCTTCCAGGATGGAAATACCCGACTTGATCAGCGTTGAAAGGCTTTCAGCGATCCTGGCCAAATAAAGATTCCGGACGACCACGCCGAGCGAGGGGGCGTGAATCATTGCGTTGTCGAGCCAGGCTTTGCCCTTTGGAGTTTTAACAAAACGGACAAAAGCGACGACCGCGACTACGAAGCCGATCACGAGTTCGTATAGATAAGCATTGATGAAATTCGTCACCGCCATGAGCATCCGGGTGGTAATCGGCAGTTCGGTGATGCCCGAATCTTTGAATACGGACAGCAATTGCGGCAAGACGTAAACGACCATGATGATCGTTACTACTAAAAGCGCCGAAACGACGAAAGCGGGATATGCCAAAGCGCCCTTGATTTTCGAATTAATACTCTGGCTCCGCTCCAGATAATCAGCGAGATATAGCAAAGAACTTTGCAATTTTCCTGAAATTTCGCCGGTCTGGACCAATTTCACGTAGAAGGAGGAAAACATGTTGCCGTGAGCCGCAAGGGCGTTGGACAAGGTCGAGCCGCCCTCCACCATTTGGGCGATTTCCATAACTACTTTTTTAAGAGCCGGTTTTTCGACCTGCTGGGACAGGGTTCTTAAACCTTCGGCTAGGGGCATGTCCGCTTCGATGAGCGTGGCCAGCTGGCGGGTGAAAGCCACCACATCCTTGGTACTGACGCGCGAGAGTGATTTATTCAGGTCGACGGCGAAAATGTTTTTACTCACCGGGACCAAAGACAGGACCGTGTAGCCCTTGCCATGAAGGATGGAAACGGCGCTATCCTCGCTCGGCGCGTCAATTACGCCCCCACTCACCGTCCCGGCCCCGGTTTTAACCTGGTAATTAAATTCCATGCTGGTTGCGCAAGTTAGTCACGTTTGAAGAAAAGAATTCTGCCCGCTCGCCGCTTATTTCTTTCCGCCGCACCAGATCGGCCAGTGATTTGTCCAAAGAGATCATGCCGATATCTTGACTAGTCTCAATCACCAAGTCCAGCTGGCGAGCTTTGTTGTCTCGGATTAAGCTGCGCACCGCACCAGTCGCGATCATTACCTCTACGGCTGGGATCAACCCGCCCTGGATGCGCGGGATGAGCCGCTGGGAGATGACTCCGGAGATGGTATTGGCCAGCTGATTGCGGATCTGGGGCTGCTGGGCCGGCGGGAAACTGTCGATGATCCGTTCGATTGTCTGCGAAGCGCTGTTGGTGTGGAGCGAGGCGAATACAAGGTGGCCGGTTTCAGCCGCGGTTACGGCCGCGCTGATAGTTTCGTAATCCCGCAGTTCGCCGATCATGAGCACATTTGCGTTTTCTCGGAACGTCGAGCGCAGGGCTTTGTTAAATGAAAGGGTGTCTTGGAATACTTCGCGCTGGTCGATAATGCTCTTGTCGCTGGCAAAGATGTACTCGATCGGGTCTTCGATCGTGATGATTTTCTCCGCCCGCTCCCGATTGATCACGTCGATGAGCGCGGCGAGCGTCGTTGATTTGCCGTGTCCGTTCGGTCCGACGACCAGGACGAATCCTTGGGAAAGCTTAGTGAATACTTTCAGGATCATCGGCAAGCCCAACTCTTCGAGCGTTCGTATCTGGGCCGGGATGAGACGCAAGGTGGCGGCATGGCC
>MGJZ01000029.1:10879-14874 GCA_001794525.1 Candidatus Yanofskybacteria bacterium RIFCSPHIGHO2_02_FULL_50_12
CTTCCGGGGTTTCCAGCGAGAAGTCAACTTCTTTTTCCGACAAATAACGGGCCTTGCGTTCTTCCCCTAAAATAGCCATCACTATCCCCTCAAGCGCTTCAGGATCCAGAATTTGATGCGTTGTAAGCCGAACTAAACGGCCGTCGATGCGGAGCGTCGGGTAGTTAGCCGGCGACAAATGGATATCCGAGGCGCCGTTCTGGGCCGCCGTGGCAAGAAGTTCTGCAAGATATTTTTTCGGATCGTCCATCCCGTTAGAGATAATGCAAACCGTCCACCGCTTTGATACGGTGGCTGGCTGAGTTTACTTTGTGGTTAATCTTGAATTTCATATTGGTTGTTATCTCTAACGGGATTAGGTGGTTTCTTGATCCTGTGCGACCTCAAGCAGTTCTTCCAATGATACCACCCCCTTGAGCACTTTTAAAATGCCGTCCTGGAACATGGTTATCATCCCCTGGCGCTTGGCTTCGGCTCGCATGGCCGTTTCCGAGAGGTCGCCCAAAATTATCTTTTCGAATTCAGGCGTCATTTCCATCATTTCAAAAATACCGATCCGGCCTTTGAAAGCCTTGCCGCCGCATTTTTTGCAAGGGCTATCAAGATTCGGCTTGGAGATAGTATAGCTTTTCGCCGCGAGTTCCTGGTACGCGGCCGGCATATCCGCGATCGCAGTACTGATGATATTCGCCTCGGCGGTCGTGGCTTTGGATTGAAGCTTGCAGTCCTGGCACAGGCGGCGCAATAGGCGCTGGGCCGCGGCGACATTGAGGGTCGAAGGAATCAGGTAACGTTCGATGCCCATATCGATCAGACGCGGCACAACACCGATCGCATCGTTGGTGTGAAGGGTGGAGAGGACAATATGGCCGGTCAGGGCGGCCTGCGTGGCCAAGCCCGCGGTTTCCCGGTCCCGGATTTCCCCGACCATGATCACATCCGGGTCTTGCCGTAGGATGTGGCGCAAGCCGCTGGCAAAAGTGTAACCGATCTCTTCGTGGATTTGCGATTGGTTTACGCCGTCAACAAAGTATTCGATCGGATCTTCAAGTGTGACGATATTGATATCTTCGGTGTTCATGCGCTTGAGCATGCCCGCGAGGGTGGTTGACTTGCCCGAGCCGGTCGGGCCGGTAATCAGAATCGAGCCGAAGGGCTTGGACATCCCCCGCTCCATCACTTCCAGCGAGCGTCCGTCCAGTCCCAAATCAGGCAGGTCAACTTTGCCGGTGAGCGGGTCAAGAATACGCATCACAACCTTTTCGCCGTGTTTAGTCGGGAAGGTGGAAACGCGAAAATCAATCTTACGGTCGTTAAGCCGAGTCGCGAACCGGCCGTCCTGGGCCAGCCGGGTTTCGTCAATCTTGAGGTCGGCGAGAATTTTAATCCGTGTAAGGATGGCCGAATGGAGATTTTTCGGCAGAGTGAGCGCGATATTCAAAACACCGTCGATGCGAAAGCGTGTGCGGACCCGGTCTTCAAACGCTTCGATATGAATATCCGAGGCCCGCGAGTCAACCGCATGGCGGATGATCACTGCCACGATGCGGGTTACCGGCGCTTCGGCGGTGATGTCATCGAGTCTCTGGCCGGGCGCCGCGATCACTTCTTCCTTCGCCACCTCATCGTTGAGCGACTGGATCGCCTGGCCGACTTCATCGCTCAGGGTGCGGTAGCTTTTAAGGACAGAGGCATAGTCTTTGTAGGAAACTATGTATTTATCGAGAGCAAGCCCCTTGTCGGAGGTGATGAATTTGAGCGCTTCAAGGGCGCCGACATCTTCAGGATTAATGAGACCGACCTTCAGCACTTCGCCTGCTTTTTCGAGCGGGATGATCCGGTAGAAGCTGGCGACATCCTCGCTCATCTCTTTTAATACCTCCCGATTAAACTCGACCTCCTCAAGATTCACCGCAGGCAGACGGTAGATGCGGGATTTAATCGCGACCAGGTCGGTGTCTCCAATAAGGCCTTGAGCAACAAGGACTTCGCCGAAGTCCTTGTTTTCCTTTTTTGCGGTTTCGCCGATCGCAGCCGCCTGTTCTTCAGAGATGATGTTAGTCCTGATCAGCTCTTGAAGAAGCGTTGTCGGGATTGATAAAGGCATTATGGGGCGAACAAGTCCCGCTTGCCGGTAATGCCGGGGTCGACGGGTAATTCGCCGAAAATATTAAATTTAGCGTAGGCTTTGTCTTTAAAGGAAGAGAAGTTGATTTTCAAGTCTTTGAACGTGCTGAAATCATCTTGAGCGGCAATGGGCGCCGGCGGAACTTCAGCCGCGAAAGGCGCGACCCATTGGCTGTAGTAAATATACCCGGCCGCTAAACCGAGAACAACGATCAGAACAGTATAGAGAAGTGAATTAGTTTGTTGCTGCATTTTTTAAGAAATACGCGTTAGCCTTGATGCGGAATCCGATGACCGTAGAATTTTCGGAACTTGGACTGGCTTCAATCGAAACGACATCAATCAGGCGGATGTTAGATTCCAGAGCTTCCAGAAATGATCGCAAGCTCGGATAGGAACCAAAGAGGCCGATGTCGATCGGCTGGGTGTTATAGAGGCTCATGTCCCCTTTGCCCGGCGGAACGCCGGTGAGGGCGAGGCTGGTGAGCGTAAGGCCGTTCTGAGTGGCAATCGCCTGAATAGCCGAAACCAGTTCCGGCGCGCTCTTGGTGGCCGGGACGATGTTTTCAAATCGCCGGATATCGGCGCTGTATTCGCTGTATTGCTGGCCGAGCGAATCGATGTTGGCCAGGATTGCGGTGCGGTTATCGACGATTGTTTGTCTTTCCTCAAGCGCTATACGCAAGCCGCCGATGTAGTCATATGCGGGCATGGCCAATATCCAAAAAAGCAACGCCGCCACGGCAATCAAACCAGCTCCGACATATGTGCGGGATGAGGTCATGGCGTTTCGACGAGGAATTTAGATCGGTCAAATGAAACTCGAACACTAAAGTCGAGCTTGCCGCTGGTCAATGAACTCACGCCGTCCAAAGTGATGTCTTTGATCGCTTCGTCCGCGGAGAAGGCGGCCATCTGCTTGGCGATCGTCACGTAGTTGTCAGCCAGCGCTCGGATTCGGAAAGTATCGTCGCCGAGCACCGCCGAGAACGATTTGAATTGGACGCTCGGCTGGACGGCGGCTTCAATGCGCGAAAGCGCGGTGGACCAGTAAACGTGATCTTTGACGATGGTTGAAGTCAGATCTACTTGCTTGGCGAGCGTAGTCAGCTGTTGCTCGGTTTTTTTGTTACGCTGCTGCTCAAGGGTCATCAGCTGGCCGTCCGCCGCCGCGATGTCCCCCTCCAGACTGCTCTGGTATGCCCATAACGCGCTGTAGAGCGCCAATATCAATACCAAGGCTCCGCTGCCGATATAAAGCATCCGATTCTCCCCAGGAATCTTAATATCGATCTTTTTTCTGGTCTCCGGAAGCAGTTGTAGTCCTCCTTTATCAGGCATGTACTTCTATTATATGCCGAAGTGTAAAATACCTTCAGCGGCTTATCAACAAATTAGCGCATTAAACACTACACCTCCCGCATAGCCAAGCCGGCGGCAACCGCGAAGGTGCTAGAGAGTTCTCCGACAGCCGATGACAGGCCTTGAGGATAGGTGATGCGGGCGAAAGCGTTGCCGGCGGAAACGTCCCGGCCGAGACGCTCTTTGAAATGCGCAAGGAAATTCGGCATGTTGATCATCCCGCCGACCAGAAGAACATGGCCCACTTTCTGGCCCCGCGAGGTTTCGAAGGAAGAAATGGTATTTTTCGCCTCAAAGGCCATCATATCGATCAGGGAAATCATGGCATCGTTGATGATATTCTCGTCCACTTCTTTCAGGCCCAGGCGTTTTTTGAGCGATTCGGCCTTTTCTAAGCTGACGTTAAGGGACCGGGCGATCGATTTGGTAATTTCAAAGCCGCCGACTTCGTAGTTATGAGAAAGCTGCTCGTAGCCTTTATTGACGATCAAGATCGAAGTGCTGCG
>MGJZ01000029.1:14880-18369 GCA_001794525.1 Candidatus Yanofskybacteria bacterium RIFCSPHIGHO2_02_FULL_50_12
GATGTTTATGATCGCGGTGGGCGAAAGATCGTTGCCGAGCAAGGCCCGGATGAGCGCCGAGTTCTCAAGTTCCAAAGCGCGCAAGCTTAACCCGGCCCCGGCCGCAATCTTCTGATAGCGACCCGTTTCATCCTTCGGTACCGCGGCTAAGAAAACTTCCACGGTCGGGTTCACCCCTTCGCCGGACACGCCGATGATGGACCAATCCAATACCACTTCATCCAGCGGGATGGGGATATATTTGCGGGCTTCGTAAGGAATCGTCTTGGCCAGCTCGTCTTCCGAGAGATACGGCAGTTGGATAACCGTCGCGAACGTCGAAAAAGAAGGAATCGAGGCGACCGCGTTCTTGCTGGCGATCTTGGATTTCTTGAGCACCTCCTTGATCCCCCAGGCGATCTCCTCATCCGGGAGCTTTAGGATGCTTTTTTCGATCAGGCCGCCGGCGTTCGCGGATTTGACGTTAGTCAGCTCGAACAATCCGTAATTGAGCAGGTTGAAACGGCCGTTTTTCTTTTCGAGTTCGACGATTTTAATCGACGCGGTGCCGATATCAATGCCGAGATTTCCCTTGGGACTGAAAAGATTGAACATCACTCTCGAATATACCATATATGGTATATTCGAGGCATATGGCTTATCAACTGCTCGACATCATATTCCCTTATCGCTGCCTGGCCTGTCGGACATATTGCGAACGAGAGTATCTGTGTCGTAAATGTTTTAAAAAGATTCCTATTAAAAAACAATCCGAATGCGTGGGCTGCAAGCGGGCCACGCCTGACGGCAAGACCTGCGCGTTCTGCAAAGAGGATAATCCGCTTGATCGGCTGCTCATTGTTTCTGATTTCAAGCAGCCGACGGTGGCCAAGGCGATTAAAAAGATGAAGTATGGATTTATTGAAGACCTTTTGGATCCGTTGCACGAATTGACCAGGAGCTATCTCAAACTGCGAGCCAAGAAGGGACAGTCATTTCTGGCCGAGAACCCCCTCTTGGTGCCGGTACCCCTGCATTATCGCCGGGAGAATTGGCGAGGGTTCAATCAAGCGCGAGTCTTGGCCGAGCGGCTCGGCCGGGCATATCAGATGGCGTGGGCCGAACCGATCGTCCGAACGGGGTATCGAGATCCGCAGGCTGATATTGAGGATCGGAATCAAAGAATTGAAAACGCTCGCGGGCTGTACGCATGCGTACAACCAGTGCTGGCCCAAGATCGTCATATCATACTCATCGACGACGTTTGCACCACCGGCGCCACCCTCAATGAGTGCGCCCGCGTGCTGAAGGCCGCAGGCGCAAAGCATGTTTCCGCCCTGGTTCTGGCTAGAGGATAATAATGCCCGCCGGAACGGCGGGCATTGATTACGTGGTGGCAGGAACGAGGACTTCGAAATCCTCGGCTCGGAATCGGAGCGGCACGAGCCAGAATCTGTCGCCGTCATCTCGCCGGTAAGCCGTCCTCGCATCTTCTTCCTTGAATTTGATGTCCCAGCGGCCCTTGTAGTACCAAACGCTGGCTACGGTAAGGACGGCCGGAAGAGTCCGAGATGGCTGATGTCCTCCGAGACCGTTGTCGATTGGCGAGGGAGTCGTTTCCCGGCCAATCGGTTTTACTTGCTGACCAAGTTTGAACGGCGGATTGGCTCTGGCGAGACGAGCTTCAAGCGCAATCCAGAGGTATGACATTCGTGCGTTGTCGCGGCCTGCGCCAGAGGAGATAATCAAACCACTATTTAATACTCCTGACCGCGCGCAGGCCATGGCGAACTCCCGAAGCAGTTGCTCATCGTCCCACTCGTACGGATTTTCCATTGTTCCCTCCAGAACTGACCGTAGAATACTTCAAAAATCGGAATTGTAAAGCAGCGCCGAATGTGGTAAAATTTGTCATTCAGGAGGCGTGGCTGAGCGGTCGAAAGCAGCACACTGCTAATGTGTTGACCGGGAAACCGGTCCGCAGGTTCGAATCCTGCCGCCTCCGCCAGTTGGGAAAATGCAAATTTGAAGAGGTCAGCTCGCGGCGCGAGACGCGCCGCTCGCACAGGATTTGAAAGGGTTTTTTTGGCGAAAAGGAAAAGGATTTATCAATCAAAATATGGTTCGAGCCGATTTGTTTTAGAAATGTTGTCATTTCTGATTTATCCCCAGACGAAAGCAGATTATCCGCTTGATTCAAGGATTTTACCCAAGCACGAGCCGGTTCGAGCCAAGACACTCCTCTGTCTTCAATTTCGTGGATTTTTTCTTTTAGCTCTACCCTCTGGCTGAGCATTTTTTGTTTTTGGGCAGCATATTCTTCGGAGGTGATTACTTCATCAAGATACGCAGAAAGTAATTTGTCTAATCTTACATCAACTTCGGCTAAATCACTTTTGAGATTTTCCGCGAATACTTTGCTATCCTTTCTTGCTTTCTGCTCGTCCTTGTCCAACTCCCGCAAAACCTTTTCGGTGTCTTGGCTCGGTAAAGAAACTTTTTGAAGAAAACTTTTTACTTGTTTCGTTAGTAATTCTTCGCGGACATATTTTTGTGAACATGGATTTTTCTTTTTCGTACAACGATAGTAGTTATGTCCTTTTTGGGTTTCGGCGGTAATCGCACACTTACATTCTCCGCAAATAAATAGTCCGCGAAATGGAAAAGTGTTCTCTGCTTTTCTAGTTTTAATATGTCCGCGGTCTTTCATGACTTCTTGACATGTATCAAAAAGTTTCTTTGAGATTAACGGCTCGTGCGAACCTTGATACGTCTCGCCCTTAAATTCAAAGATTCCATAGTAAAAAGTGCTTTTCAGTATTCTCTGAACACAGGAAACCGCCAGAACATTGCCTTTGTAGCTCCGCAGTCCGAGGTCTTTCCAAAACTTTGCTATTTGTTTGAGTGTGTATTTTCCAGTTGAGTAAAGTTCAAAACCTTTGCTGACTAGCGGAGCTTTTTCAGTATCAACGTCAACATCTCTCGTTTTGTGATTATTCGTATATCCCAGTGAGGCAAAGCTAGGCCATATTCCTTTCCGTAGTTTTGCTCTATGTCCACGCTTGATATTTTCGGAAAGATTGTCCACATAGTATTTGCTTTGTCCAAAGGCAATGTTCAACATGAATTTTCCTTGCGGAGTATTCTCGAACCAGTGGGTTGGGAATTTGAGGTCTTTAATCTTTCCTGTGTCCAGTAGATAGATAATCTGTCCTCCGTCTATGGAATTTCGGGCGAGACGATCCGGATTCCAACTCAAAATCCCATCTGCTTTCCCTGATTCTAAAAATGACAACATTTCGGCGAATTTCATTCGTCCAGGTTCTTTGGCAGTTTGGGCTTCGCAGAGCGAAGCAACAATTTCAAGTTTTTCTTTAGCGGCAAATTCTCGCAACTCTGAAATCTGGGATTCAATACTCAATACTTGCCTCTCCTCACTTTCAGTAGATTTTCTTGCGTAAATTATGTATTTCATAGTTTTGTAGTTAAAAAATTGATGAAAAAATTTCT
>MGJZ01000030.1:0-1738 GCA_001794525.1 Candidatus Yanofskybacteria bacterium RIFCSPHIGHO2_02_FULL_50_12
TAATCTTGAAATCAGACATAAAGTCTAAGAGTTATCTGGCTCGGTATCTTACCACGATTTCAAGCAAAAAACAAGTTGATGAAGATCGTATTTAATCAGTAGAAGAAGTCATCGCGCGCCGGCGCGCCTTTGAGGATCTCGAATGCCTCTTCGGCTGTGTCGACAATCGTATAAAGCTTGAGGTCAGCCTCGTCGATGGTTTTGAATTTTTTGTACAATTCTTCGCTGATCCAGACATGGATCGGATTCCAGAACTCCTTGCCGACCATCACGACCGGAATTTTATCGGATATTTTTTTGGTTTGGATGAGGGTAAGAATTTCAAAGGCCTCGTCCAGCGTGCCTAAACCGCCCGGGAAAAATACATAGGCTCGGGCGGCGTAAGACATCATCAGCTTGCGCACGAAGAAATAATGGAAGGCGGTGCTTTCTCTGACGTAGGGATTGGTGCGCTGCTCCATCGGCAATTTGATGTTCAGGCCGATAGATTCGCCGCCCGCCTCGCTCGCGCCTTGATTGCCCGCTTCCATGATGCCGGGCCCGCCGCCGGTAACAACGCCGAATCCTTCCGCCACGAGCATCGCGCCGAGCTTGCGGGCTTCTTCATACCAGCGATCGCCCTGCTGGAATCGGGCCGAGCCAAAAAAGGTGATTGTTTTTTTGAAGTCAGCCAGAAATTGCCAGCCGTCGATCAGTTCAGCGATGATTCGAAATACCCGCCAGTGAAGCGAAGAGCGGAAATCAGCCGGTTCCTCGAAAGCGGGCAGTTTTGAGGCAGGCACGTTCATCACGCCTTCGACTGGCGTCATAACCGGCTGGTTTTCGGGAACAGTGTTTGGTTGAAGAGGAGTTGGATCCATGATTATTCCTATTATACGGAAAGGGCTACAATTCTACAACTTGGCCGCCGATCGGCGCAATCGTGGGCACGGAAAGTTCTTGGGTAATTTTGGCCGCGAGAGCCGTAGCCGATTCGGTTTCGCCTTGGACTACGAAGACCTGCTTGAGCCGGCCGCCTTTGGCGCCTTCCGCGAGCCACTTTATGAGCGTCGGCTGGTCGGCATGAGCCGAATAGCCGCCGAGGGCTTCGACGCGACAGCGGACCGGAACCGATTCGCCGAAGATTTTCACGATGGGGGCGCCGTCGAAAATACGGCGACCGAGCGAGCCCTCAGCTTGATAGCCGATGAACATGATCGTCGCGTTTGGATCCGGCAGATAGCGCCGCTCGTGATGGAGAATGCGGCCGCCGGTGGACATGCCTGATCCGGCAATGATTACTTTGGGCGGCGGCACGTCGTTGATCCGCTTAGAATCTTCTGACGTCCGCATATACTGCAGGCCTGGAAAGTTGAACAGATCCGCGTCGGAGGCAATGATGTACGCCACGTCTTTATTGAAATAATCGGGATACTTTTGATAAACTTCGGTGAGTTTTATCGCCAGCGGAGAGTCGACAAACATCGGAATAGGCGGGATTTCGCCGGCATTGATCAGATTATTCAACTCATAGAGCAATTCCTGGGTCCGCTCCAAGGCAAACGATGGGATCATGAGAGTGCCTTGCCGGCCGACTGTGTCTTTGATAATGCCCTGAAGAATTTCTTTTCGTGCGGCGCGATCTTCGTGCACCCGATTGCCGTAAGCGGATTCGATCAGGATATAATCTGCGTCGGACGGATATTCAAATGAACGCAGTAGCGGCGTGGGCGGATTACCCAAGTCGCCGGAAAAATAA
>MGJZ01000030.1:1759-5717 GCA_001794525.1 Candidatus Yanofskybacteria bacterium RIFCSPHIGHO2_02_FULL_50_12
ATCGATCTTTTCGCCATACGACCCAGCGCGGCCTAATGCCAATACCTCAGTCAAATCTTCTTTACTGAACAGTACTTCCCGATGTTCGCGCTTCGCTTCTTCGGTAAGCAAGCTTAAATTATCAGGCAGCGCGATCGCAATCATATCGAGCGTGGGCGGCGTGGCATACAAGGTACCGCGAAAGCCTTCCTTGTATAATTTCGGCAGACGGCCGGTATGGTCAGCGTGGCTATGAGTGAGAAAAACAAAATCAATCGTACTGGGATCGTACGGAAACTTTTCATAGTTTTTCGCTTCGGCTTCCGGAGATCCTTGAAAGATGCCACAGTCCACAATAATGCGAATATCCCCTATCTCAAGAAGATAGTTGGATCCGGTCACCGATTGCGCGCCGCCATAGAAAGTTATTCTCATCAAGTAAATATTAGCAAAGAAATCAGGTAGCCGACCAGGCACATCGTCGCGATCGGCGGCAATGCGGCCATGGCCTGGCGTTTTTCCTGATTAACGAATAGGAGATGAGTTAGCGCCGCGCCGGCCAGTGCGAATATGCCCACGATAATGGCTTCCGGCACCGATTCACGCATGAGTGAGCTGGCAAAAATGAGCGGCAGGCCGATATCGCCGGATCCCAAAATCATGAATCGTCCTTCGTCATGCTCCTCTTGCGCCGCGCGGCGCGGCGCAAGAAACGACTTGAAATCCTTCGGAATGATGAAACCGAAAATGGCTCCGGTCTGGATCATGCTTCGAGCCATGCGCACCATGTGCTTTGTTTTATAGACCGCGATGATGTCATAGAACGAAAGGACGACGAGCGCGATGATGCCGACCGAAGGCGTGATGCTGATGCCGATCACCGCGCCCATGCCCGCCAGAGCCAGGACCATTGCCGCATCATGGATCAGCACGATGCGCCACAGGAAAAATACCGCCGCGACGGCCAGAGCCGCAATAACGTCCCAGGGCAAAGGCAAAAAGATACTTAAGACGATCTGGGAACCGGAAATTACGATAAGCGTCAGAAAAACCCAGAATACCATCCGCGCGATTCGACCGAATCGCGCGGCGGCCGCGATCAGAGTAATGAGTATCGCCAGCCAGATTACATCCGCGAACGAAAGCGACGGCACTTGGATAATCGGCGCGCCGGAAGTAAGCGCTTCATAGCGAAACGCAGCCAGCAAGCCGAGCACCATGGTCGCGCCGAACAGAAGGAATTCCTTCAGGAACAAGTCAGGTCGAAGTCGCATGCTTAATATTTAAGCCAGGGCCGCGTCGGATACTGCTGGATGACGTGTCGGTAGCCTTTTCCTTTCGGCAGCTCGATTTGATTATCCTGCATCCAGCGTACGATCAGCTGGCGCTCGGTTGAAGAGATCGATTTCACCTGCGTTTCCGAAGCACGCAAGGCAAGGGTATCAGAATTAAAATTTCGAATGGCGACAAATAGAATGCTTACGAAAAATCCGGTGAACAGAAGAACAAAAACGGCGCCGAGGCCAGATTCCACCTGTATGGTCAGCGGATTTCTCATCCCGTTAGAGCCAGGAAGCGCTTGAGCCGGTTCTTGAGATACCGACGGCCCATTCCTGTTTTAAGATATATCTCTCTTTTTCTCGCATCTTCTTTGTTTTTACACATTTCATAGTATATCACTTCGAATGGGCCTCGTCCTTTTGTCCACGATACATATTTCCCTTCGTTATGTTCGCCCAAGCGCTTCCGTATATCCACCGTGAATCCCGTATACCAACGTCCATCTTTTATACTACGTATGAGATAGACATAGTAGGGCATGATGGCTCTAACGGGATCATCGTACGATGATGGTGCCGCCCTGATCGGCGTTATGGCTATTATAATAGGAGAAGGTTCCGCGGCCGGCGAAAGTATACGAGAAATAGCTTCCTTGCGGCACGTCGCCGACGCTGTCAAAGCCAACCAAGTCCTCGGATACAATTCGGATTGGAAAGATGCTTTCATTTTTAAATCTAACCGTATCTCCGGCATGAATGCGAAGGTTAGTGGGACTGAACACGCCCGCATCATAAGACACGGTGTACATGCGCGCCTGGCCGGTCGAGGTGGGAAAAGGGGTAGCGGTCGGCGAGACTTGGGCCAGCGGCGGTTGGGATTTGCCGAAGATGAGAATCGCTACTGCCATAAGCATCAAAAAGAAAATAATAAGCAGCCAGGATATGCCCGGCTCGTTAGCCGCCCGGAATGAAGGGCGGTCCTCCTTGCTCGCCAATGTGGGTTCAAGTTCTTCCATTGCTGAACTGATTTTACCGTTTCAGAAATTCTTTGACAATCTCCTTGTCGGACCATGGGATTTTTTTGCCGTTCGCGACCGCCATGGAAATTTCCGAGCCTTTGCCGGTGATGACGACGGTATCGCCGACTTGCGCCGTGCCGATCGCTTGGCTGATCGCTTCTTTGCGGTCGAGGATGCGATGAATCGGGAGCGTTTGCGAAAGAATGCCCGATTGGACCTGATCGAGAATAGCGGTCGGATTTTCATCGTACGGATCTTCGTCGGTCAGAAAGATCTCATCGCAGTATTTTTCGGCGAGCGCGCCGAATTCCGGCCGTTTCCATTTGTCGCGGCCGCCGCCGGCCGCGCCAAGGACACAAATTAGTTTCGGTCGAGGTCCGACCTCATTGGTGAGGTCGGGCCTCTTTTTTTTCAGGGTAGAATATACCGCTTCCAGCGAGTCGGGCGTATGGGCATAGTCAACGACGACATTAAACGGCTCCTTCTGGATGAATTCCAATCTGCCGGGAATCGATTCGATTTTTTCGAGAGAATTTTTAATGACAGCCGGCTCGACTTCATAGAGCGTCCCTACCGACCAGGCGGCGAGCGCATTTGATACATTGAAAGCGCCGCCAAGATTCAGCCGAATTACTTCGGAACCAACCTGGAATACCGAATGATCCTCATTGATCGTCGCCTGCTCGGGCTTGATGTCCCCTTTCTCAAGGCCGTAGGTGATTTTCTTCTCGGCCGCAAACTTATCGAAATCTTCGAAGTGCGGATCATCCACGTTCAAAACTTGGAAATGATCACCAACTTGGAATAATTCCTGTTTAGCCTTGATATAATTCTCGATCGAGCCGTGGCTTTCCAGGTGCTCTTTGTGCAGATTAGTGAACACTGCGCAGTCGAAAGTAATGCCCAGATGCCGTTTCTGCTTAATGCCCTCGGATGTCACTTCCAGCACCACGTATTCGCAGCCGGCCCGTTTTGCTTCAGCTAGGAATTTCTGCAGGCGGAAACGGCCGGGCATGGTCATTTTGAGCGTGTTGGGCCATTCGCGGTCTTTGATCTTAAATCCGAGCGAACCGATCGCGGCCACCGAGTGACCAGAGCCTTCAAGAATTTTAGTTATGAGAAATACAGTCGTTGATTTTCCCTTTGTGCCCGTCACGCCGATAACTTTCATCCGGCGCGAAGGAAATCCGTAGCGCAAGGCTCCGCCATAAGCAAGCGCCTCATGGTACATCGGTTGAAAGTATTCAAATACCCGCCGCGGAATCAGCTTCTTCACCCGATATAGAATTTTATCCAGTATCGTTTCCTGAATCATTAGAATATCTTCCTAAGAATTTTATATACAAAGAACCAGAATTTGGAGGTGGGGAGGTCGAAGGGGCCGGGGTATTCGACGTGGCGGCCGCCCCAACCGAGCTTGAACCGGGTTACGCCCGGCCATTTGGCCGCATCGATACCCCAGAAATCATAATGCTTCAGTTCGGCCGTTTTCGCCCATTTAATAATTTCCCAATGGAGCAGATATGGCGCCATCATAGGCTTGTATTTTGGATCGCGATCCATCGCGCCATGGAGATAGTAAGCGGTATCCCCTTCGGAAAGAATAATCGCACCAGCGACCGGTACTTCGTCTTTCTCGATAAAAAACAACTTGGTTCGCAATGAAGGATTCTGCAGGAG
>MGJZ01000031.1:0-9249 GCA_001794525.1 Candidatus Yanofskybacteria bacterium RIFCSPHIGHO2_02_FULL_50_12
CCAGTATAGCACAAGAATAAAATGTTCAAAATGAAGTATCCTTGAACGAGGCGGTTTTTTGGCGTATAGTGCGGCCAAGGAGGGTCTTTGACATGACACGACTGTTGACTGCAATTTTCCTGTTCACGTTCGCCGCTGAACCATGCCAGGCCCAGAAACTCAGCGGCGAAGAGTTCATAGCCAAAGCCCTTCAGAAGACCGAACGAGATGATCGTCTACTAAAGGAATGGGTCGTATTCGACATCGACCGACAGGTCTTTGAAGTATCAGGTTCAGGCATGGTGAGCGGACCAACAATTAATGAGCCTGAAGCGGGCCAAATCAGCATTTCAATCGATAAATTCTTCAAGCCTGGCCGTTATCGGTACACCTCTGCTGTTCCTGGACAATGGCGCAGCAGACTCACCTATGTAATCGGATTCTCTCCGCGTGAAAACGATCAGCAGTTGGCAATTCCCTCTGGTTCGTCTGAAATGGAACGAGCAGTCAACAGAGTACTGAACGAACTACACGGGATCATTCGACTTGATCTAAACACCGGAGCGATCTTGCACTTCGAAGCCAAACTCAAAGAACCAGTCTCGTACCGAAAAATCGCAGCGATCTATGAGTTGAGTATTACCTACCAACCGAGCACTACAATCAAGGATGGACAGGAACTGCACTTTCCGTATCGGACGTTAATCCGAATCCGATACAACAAGTTTCGCGTCCTGCCACTGCTGGAAAAGAAGCGCCTGATCGTGTACACGATCTTTCTCCAGCCAAAGCCCCCGAGCAATTAGGGGGCTCACTTTTTGAAACATGAACAGTTTTCAAATCACAAAAAAAGACAAGAAAACCCGAGCTCGGCTCGGTGTATTAACCACGCCGCACGGCGTGGTTAATACACCGGGCTATATCTTCGTCGGTACCTATGGCCGATTCCTCCATCTCGACCACGAAGATCTCAAGCGGACGAAGTCGCAGATTTTTATCGCCAATACTTTCCACCTTTGGGAAAAGGCGCTCAAAAGCAAGCTCAAAGAAGGGTTTATCCATAAGTCGTTCGGATTCGATATTCCGATCATGACTGACAGTGGCGGATTCCAAGTCTTATCGTTAGCATTCGGGGATAAAAACAAGGTCGGGAAGTTCATGACCGGGGAAACTACCGATCCGATCAAGCGAACCAAAATTCGCATCACCCAGAAGGGCGTACATTTTAATTTCAAAGGAAAGAAGATGTTTTTGGGACCGGAATTATCAATGAAACTCCAGCGGATCATCGGTGCGGATATTATTTTCGCTTTCGACCACATCACTTCCCCGCTCGATGATTTTGCATATAACCAAAAAGCCCTGGAACTGACCAACAAATGGGCGCATATATGTCTTAAAGAACACGAAAAACAAAGCCGCCTTCGCAAACGCTCCGGCGAGCCAAGGCAGATGCTATTCGGTATTGTGCAAGGCGGCATCTACCCTGCGTTGCGGAAAAAGAGTGCAAAATACATCGGCTCACTGCCATTCGACGGATTCGGTATCGGCGGCGCATATACCAAGAAGCAAATCGCCAAAGTTTTGAAATTAATCATCCCACATCTGCCAGAGGAAAAACCGCGGCACCTGTTGGGCGTGGGTAAGGTCGCGGATATTTTTGAAGCTATCGAAAACGGTATTGATATGTTCGACTGTGTCATCCCGACACGCGAAGCGCGTCATGGCCGTCTCTACACCCGAGCGGGCTATATGGATATCCGCCGCGGCGCATACGCGAAGGATAAAAAAGTTATCGAAAAAGGCTGCGGCTGTCCAACCTGCTCTGGTGGAATCTCCCGAGCAGAGATTCGCGCTTTGATCAAAAACGTTGACCGCGAGCAGAATGCTCGCGGTCAACGTTGGTGCCTTATGCACAATATGTGGTTCTTCAATCAACTCTTGGAGGATATCCGGAACTCACTGGGGACAAGTTCATACCAACGGCTCAAAACGAAGATGCTTAAGAATTTTCCGACGGCCTAGCTGTCTCGTCAGCTGGGCCGATGTGGTATTTCTTTTCAGGAGGCTCGCCATGCTCGACTTTGGGATTCAGATGATGGTGGCTCGGCGGACCAGGCTTCGCACTAGGCGAGTGATGGACGGGCGAATGCGGCCCGTGCGTGTGAGGCGTGTGGCTTTCCGGCTCATGATGCCGCCTTTTCTTTGAAAAAATATAAATATACAGGATATCAAGAATACCGGCAGTATTGATGATAAGAAGTGCGATGAACCAGCCTTTATGACTCAAGCGAGCAGCCTTCCACAATGCTAACCCCTTCCAAAAAATCGACCATACGAGAAACAATAAAAACACCAGTGCTGCAGCTACCCCAAACACGCTTCCTGCCACATTTCCTGCTCCTGGCCCCCACGGAAATTGATTCCACATAGTTATAGATTTGACCTTAAATTCTTAAGGACAATGATGTCCTCTTTAACTTTATCATGTTCTGTCTCAAGAATGAAATCAAGATTAAACTCATCCATAAGATGTTCGAATCCTTCTCGGCCGATTTTACCAGCACCAATATGGTCATGGCGATCGCGCCGGCCACCAAGCTCGATCTTCGAATCATTGGCATGAATGAGCTTAATCGCCGATTTCCCAACGGTTTTGGAAATAGCGCTAAGTGTTTTTTTAAATCCTTCTTGGGTTTTAATGTCGTACCCCGATGCGAACATATGGGCCGAATCGATACAAATTCCAAGATTATACCCGCTCATTGTGATGATGGACTCTAATTCTTCAAAAGTGTCCCCCATCACATTCCCCGTGCCGGCTGATATTTCAAGAAGTAATTCTGTGGATCCTTTGTAGCTATCCATAATCTTGGCCACGCCTTCAGCAGTAATTTTTAAGGCTTCGTTGCGATCCATATCTTTGGCACTACCAGGATGAAACATGACATACTGTGCGCCGATCTGACTTCCCCGTTCCAATTCTTCACGCACGATTCTCGCAGACGATGAACGAATGGCCTTGTTTGAAGAAGCGAAGTTAATATAGTATGGAGCATGAATAAAACATTCTTTCTGCTTATGTTTTATCATCTCTTCCTTAAATGCCAGTTCAATCTCCGGTGTTATTTTCGGAGCCGCACCGCCCTGGGGCGACCGTGAGAACATCTGGAACACTTCGCAACCCAACTCCGCCGCCCGCTCCGGCGCCTTGAACACCCCACCCGCGATTGATACATGGCAACCAATTCTTCGCATATTAGTTATTTAAAATTCTTACGATCCCATTATCTGCATCAACTTCCACTAAGTCGCCGTCCTTCAAGATCTGGGTTGCTACCTTCGTACCAATAATACAAGGTTTTTTCAACTCCCGAGCAGAAATTGCCGCATGAGACGTAATACCACCCTCGTCAGTGATGAATGCTGCCGCCTTTCTTAACGCCATGACATAATCTGGAGAAGTCATCGCAGAAATCATAATATCCCCATCTTTAATTCTGGATAAATCTGACTTGTTGCGAACAATAACCACTCTACCTGTTACCATCCCCGGGAAAGCCGTGCTTCCTTTTATTTGTTCTGGAGTATCTAGTTCTGATTTCCATGACAACTTTTTATCGATTACCCTTAAGTGATTATCATAAAAAATGACACTCCAAACTTCTTTGCTCTCTTCTTGAGGATGATTTTCGTAAAATAAATCCAGGGGCTCAAATAATGTTTCATCGCTTCTCCAGCTTTCGATCACCTTTTGTTCCTCGGGGTCTGACTTCTCAAATATATTCTCTGCGACACGACGAGCAAGGAAAAAATAAGTAAATAACTTAGAAAATTTAGCATTCAAATCAGTATTTCCTTCTTTCATTTCTTTTAGAATCTTTTTTCGAAGATCATACATCTTGTTGATATAATCAAGGGCGTCTTTTGATTCTTTGGACCTTAAAATACCGTCAATTTTATTTTCACTTTCTATGTCTACATAGTATTCTCCCTCAGAGTTAATGACGATCGTTTGATATCCAAATCCTAACTCTTTAGATAATGCTTCAGACCATGACTGAACTCTCAAAGAAGCTTCAAAGATATTAGTATGGCGCTTGGCCATCAGCATCATTTTCTTTTCGTATAGTAATTGATGATCAAGCTCCCCAATCGTCGCTAAATCCTCATTGAGTTTTACACTGAATTTTTCCTGGAACTCTTTTAGGTTTACTCCGGCAATAACTTTGCCTTCGAAATATATGAAAGACTTTTTTCTCTCCTTAAGTTCTTCTAAACCAGGAATTGTATCAGATTCTACTTCGTTAAAACTTATTACATCGACATATTCCTCTAGCTCCGGGTGGCGTTCTTTTATTGTGTCGCATAACAGTTGGGCAGCCTGATACTCATACTTTTGAAATAGGTCTCGAAGCTCCAAAGACTTTTTACTAAATTCAGGATTAACATTTTTCGACGAACCAAGCTGAACCCATATTGGCAAGTAAGCCCAAACTGTAGCTATGGTTTTAGAAAGTCTTACGGAAGAATTAGGTTTAAAATTATCAATTAAATCATCCAGCTCACTTTGGTATGCCTTAAACTCTTCAACAAACTTATTAAATTTTTCTGGTTTTTCAACAAAGAAATCAAAAAGCGGTTGCAGGGCTGTCTCAGGATTATTCATGTCATAATACACGCCTGTTTGACCGTTCTGATTTCTAACAAAAAGAGGATTAAAACGAGTGGCCCCTTCGAGCAATTCAGGAAGGCCTTGAAATTCTCCTTGATGCCAATATTCCATCGCAATCAAAGGTATTTCTCTTGTAAAAAACTTCCGAAACTGACGGATAAATTTATGATCTAGCGTGGTAATCGGGCGGCTCTGGAGAATGTAAAACTTTTCCTTTTCAAGGGCCCACTCGATATCGCAGGGAAATCCATAATGGTTTTCTATTTTTAGAATCAGGTCGGAAAGTTCCTGGATTTCTTTGTCAGATAAAACTGCCTCTGCCTGCTGAACATTTTTGCTGATAATATGCAGGTCAGATTTTCTAATTACATAACTATCCGGCGTTGCCCTTCCTGAAACTACGGCATCACCCAACCCTCGCACCGCTTCGACAACCATGAGGTCTGGATCTTGACTGACTGGATGAACCGAAAAAGCAGTCCCTGCCGCTTCGCTTTTAACCATTTTTTGGACGACTACCGCTACCGCAATATCTCCGACTGCACCTTTCTCAAGTCGATACGCAAGTGCTCGCGGTGAGAAAAGAGAACCCCAGCATTTTTTCACATTCTCAAGCAAGCTTTCGTGAGTTATATTTAAATAGCTTTCCAGTTGTCCGGCCCATGCTGATTCCGAACCATCTTCAGTAGTGGCGCTGGATCGAACTGCAACCAATCCACCTTCCAGCCCTTGGTAAGCAAGCTCAATTTCCTCTACAACCTCGTTGGAGACGGCAGCACGCGCAATGAGTGTCGCAATCTCCTCCGCAATGCGTTCAACTGACTTGATTTCATCTTTTTCAATCTCCCCGATCAGTCCCTCAATTTTTTTGCCTAAGCCTCCCGATTCCATAAAAGATCGAAATGCGTCTGTAGTAATTACAAAACCCGGCGGGACCAGAAACCCCGCTCCAATCATTTCTCCCAACGAAGCCCCTTTGCCTCCGACAATCGTGGCATCGTTTTTTGAGATATCCTGGAGGTTAGAAATATATTTAATCACTGGCGATAGCCCGGATTATATCTTGTGAGACAACGCCGTTATATTCAAAAGATGTTTTGCCGTCTTTTTCCTTTCGGAAGCTTACTTCAATTTCCAGCGTACCCTGCGAAGTATTCTTGAGTTGAACTTGAAACCCTTCTGCAAATTCAAATCCCTGATTATCAAGTGCAGCAACAAATGCGTCTCTGGTTTCAATCCCGTGAGTTTTTTCAATAACTTTCGCCAAAAAAGACTCGCCAATACCTTGGTGGGTAGATAAAAACCGCTTTAGAGTGTCACTGTATTTCTTTTGATCATCTCGAACCAGTACATCCCAGCGCGGTGCAATCTCAATATACTTTTCTACTATACCTGCGATTCGCGATGCCATACGAGAATATGTTTCCGCTTTACTGTCTGAGAGTTGCTTTGCCAATTCATCGCTTTGTTCAACAAGAAACTTCAAATAGCCCATTGTACTAAATGCTTCGTCAGCTACTTTATCATAGTTTGTTTCAGAAAATTCTCCTGGATTTAATCGTCGATCCACACCAATCTTGCTCCCTACCTTAAGATCCTTATCGAGTTTTTCTCTTAGTTCGGCAAGACTTTCTTTTCCTGTAATATCATCTAAGTTGCCCGCCATTTTAAAACCAGCTGTCTGTTGGGTTCTTTTACTGGAACTCCCGAATGCCAACGAGTGTGACATGTCTTTTCCTTCAGATCCTTCTCGTGCTTGCTCTATACCTTTTTCGGTTAGCTCAATCTCTTCATTGGGTCGTCCATCGCCTTTTTGTTTTTCTCCATGACGGGAAAAATATAACTCAATCTTTGAGATTATCTTCTCATGTTGCTCACCGGTTTGTAGTAGTTTTTCCATAGTTACAGATTTGTAGTATTCACTTATCGAATCCAAAGAGTTTCGTACTATATTGTGAAGTATACTGGTTTTCATAAAAAGAAAAAGCGGCCCTTTACGGGCCGCTGACACTTATCCTTGCGGGTCATTGACCCGCTTTTGGTGTTCGTGATACTTCAGCCAGAGGTCTCTGAATTGAGATGACTCTGCTAACAGTTCGGCCAATGTACCTGAAGCGGTAATCGTACCATTCTCAAAGAGGTAGATTCGATCGAACATCGGTAGGAGGTGCAATTTATGAATGGATGAGATGATTGTCTTATCCCGAAATCCACGGAATATATTCTCATAGACTTTCATCTCAGTCACGATATCGAGACTGCTCGTAGGCTCATCCAGAAGAACAATCTCTTTATCGTGGCAAGCCAGTAACCCCCGTGCCAGTGCGAGTCGCTGCTGTTGCCCTTCACTAAGATTCACACCCTTCTCTTTGACCATCGACTCAAACTTTCGCGGCAAAGCTTCAATTACTTCAGTGACACAAGCCATGTCGGTGTAATGCCGAATGATCGCCATGCCGTATTCAGCGCCCATCGTGAGATTTCCAACGATTGTTTTCGCTAACAGCTCAGGTTTTTGAGGAACCAGTGCGGTGATTGAGCTTATTCCAGCAAACCCGCCTGGAATCACTTCTCCATCCACCGTCAGACGAACAGCACGCAACGGATATAGCGCCAACATGAGTTTTAATAGCGTTGATTTTCCGCTCCCTGTTGTACCAATAAAGGCGATCCTCTCTCCACGATTTACACATAACGAAATATGCTCAAGGTGGAGATCGGCTCCTTCATCAGTGTGGTACGAGAAATTCAGATCCTCAATACAGAGGCGTCGCCATTGTTCAGGAAGACCCCGCGTGGGTAGTTCTTTGTTCTTGAATTCTTTGGCCAGCTCTTCTGCATTCACTACTCGAGACTTCTGCTTGACCGTCTGGCTATATTTTTCGGCAAACCGATTGAACAGGCCGCTAATTTTACCCAGATAGTACCAGAGCAGAAAAACATCACCTGCAAGTACTCCCGGACCCGTGCCAATATGCTGTCGGAAATAGATCGCGGTGATTACTCCTGCAGTAAAGGTGCAACACATGTTAACGGAGAACCACTTCCATTCGTTGAGGCAGATATTTTTCCAGTACAAGGCCTTGGGCTTGTCGATCTGATTGGCAATGGATTGAATTACCAACCGCTCTACCCGCAAAATGACTATTGTTGTGATATTAGTAATCGCATCAATTACACTCTCCGAGACATGATTGCCCATACGATTTAGTTCGTCATACTGACTCATCATTACTCGGTCGAATCGGATGACTACCCAGGCTGTGACGACAATCATCACAAACACGATGAGCCCGGCCGGAGGGCTGAAGTAGATCAGCATGCCCCAACTCACAATAAGCTCGACGAGCGACGCTATCGGTGCATAGCCTTCTTCTGAAAAGTCTGTCATTGCCCAAGCGCCGTTTTCGACTTTGTTGATCGTATCGCCGGTGTGATGGTCGGTGTGCCATTGCATAGGTAGCATCATCACGCCGCTCAGCAGAAACTTGCGATAGTTTGTGCCAACGAGAAATGAATTTTGCCTTTCAATAACTCGGCCTCGGCCATGGATCATCCAGAACACGAGATCGAGCAGGAACGGTAAAGCTAGGAGAAGGAATAGCAAATTAATGTTTCTCTCAGTGATTCCTTGCTTCTGAACAATGTCGATGATCTTGGCTGCAATGAGTGGACCAAATATCAGTGTAAGTGCATTAGCCACGATAAACATGGTCCAATACTTAATCACTACCGGTCGGTTGCCCGCCGAATAGTGCCAGGTCTTTCGAAACAGATAGATCAACGGGTTATTCCGCATTTATACCTCCCATAGTTGTCAAAGTTCTGGCGCCGTTAAAACGAACAGCGCCGCGGATTGCTATCCGCGGCGCTTACCCACAAACGAAATTAATTACGAGAATCCAGGAATCGTTTATGTCTAAATGCCGCGATACAATCGCGAATGCCAGCACCGACGCCGAAAAGCGCCTGGGTGCGAGGAATATTAATTTGTACATTGTTATTAGACATTTTTTACGATTTTGAGTGCCCTACCATTATGGCCCCTGCCTGCCGGCAGGCAGGCTTACGGACCGGGCAATCCCTGGACTTAATAATGACAAAAAGTCAGGATATTAGGATTATAGCATACCTATCCTAAACTTGCAAGTACTTTAAAAGTGTTGTATAGTAATGGGAGCTCAAAAGCCTACCTCAATTCGGGGACTGGCGAGGGCAAGGAGTAGTATATGAGTCCTTTGATTTATCTCCCTTTGGCCGCAGTCGGGATCGTGGCCCTTTGCCTTTTTGCGGGTTGGACGGAAGTCAGAGCAGGAAACAAGCGAACTTTTGGCCGGCCTGTGATCTGTGTCTGCAAGGTGGATTCGCGCCGAGTCGGAGTTGCTCTCCGAGATGATCTCCACAGATCGTCCAGAAAATACTGGAAGCGGTACCTGCAAGGCAAAGAGCGCTACGATGCTTTCCACATTGTCGCGCCAAGCGGACACCGGATTGATGTCTGCCCGGTATATGTCTTTGAAGACTACTCGCGGGAATATCTCACTCTCGTCAGTCGATGCTATGTCGAGCAGGCCACATTCCATGTGCCTGCGGAA
>MGJZ01000031.1:9264-12818 GCA_001794525.1 Candidatus Yanofskybacteria bacterium RIFCSPHIGHO2_02_FULL_50_12
CCCAACCCCATAGACGAAGCCTGCCGATACATCTTTGGCAGGCCCTTCGATGGCAAGTTCATTAACTGGTAAACTTCAGGCCCGCGTACGCGGGCCCTTTTTTATTAGAGCTCTAATTTTTGCTTATCAAAACCGAATAGTTTTTCGTGGGTAAGCTCTATTTTTGTAGGCTTGAAAATATACCAGGAATCGCCTTGCAGAACATCGTCAGCTTCCGCGGGTTCTGGTTTATTTCTTTTTGCAAAATGCTTTTTGACAAGATCGTATCGAGGGCCTTCGATCTTTTCGGCAGTGCCTGCGAATTGAATGCCAAGATTATCTTCTCCCTGACCACTGATGGTAATAGTTCCGGCCAGTTGGTTATTCTTCAGAATCGCCTGCGAGTGCCGAACGCCCGGGTCGGACATCCAATAGATATTCAATTCGTCATCGTATACATAAATAACATCAGCAACCCAAACTCCGCCCCCATCACTTGTCGCCAAGCTCATGAGATACCCTTTCTCCAATACTTCCTTAATCAATTCTTTCAACTTCATTATACGTTCTGAGTTAGAAAATCCTTTAATGGAGGTAGATCTTTTTTCTCGGAATCATAGAAGTAAGTTTTAATGCCGACTGATTCAGCACTTTTGACTGCTTCGGGATTATGTTCGAAATATACGACATCCTCTGCGCTCAACCCGAAATGCGAAAGCATCTTGCGATAATATTCCGGATCGGTTTTCTCCGGATTATGCTTAAGGGTAAATACCTCATACGGCATTTTATCTAAACCGAAAGTTTTAAACTGCTCGTCATTGGCTCCGGTCAACAAAACTTTCTTATTTGGAAATGAATTCAACATCTCCTGCATTTGTTTGAAAATCAATCCGTCTTTGTCTACAAAGCAGTCAACCGCATCAACAAGAATTGTTTTTTGAGAAGAAAATTTTAAAACTTCGGAGTTCCGAATGAGAATAGTCCGGCCGGCGTTTCGAGACAGTCCCACATTACTACTTGTTTCAAACCCTAGATAAATACATTTTACCGACCTCCTCTTAACTTCATTGACAGCAGGATGGAGATCAGAATCTGAACTACCAAGGATAATCTCATCAGTTTTCTTATCACAAGCCATACAAACCATATCGACGGCAATTCTTACATCAACACCTTTCTCTTTAAAAACAAGAATTTTCTTTTTAAAAAATACTTTCTCAAATTGACCCTGAACCCTACCGGCCAATATCACTTCAAATCCTTGCTTCTCTAAGTGAGTCTTTAGAAGCCGTTGTTCCTCAATGAGCTGCCTGGATTTTTCCAAGGTATTAGGATGTTCTTGAATTTTGGCAAAATAAAAAACCTTACGCTCTATTTTTATATCTCCTAACACTCTTTCAAAAAGTCCTTTAAAGTTATAAGAATACCACGATGGTTTAGGTCGGCCAGATGTTTTAAAAACCTCCCCTAATTTGGCTCTGAAATTTTCACCATCAATAAGTACCATAGCCATAAGGTTATGGTATCAAAAAGCCTAGTAAAAACAAGAAAAACTTAAACCCCGGCGGACCTTTCGGCTGGCCGGGGTGTTTATGCAAATATAATATCACAGCCCAGATAAAGAAACAATGAGGCCACCACTAGTCCTAAAAGTGGACAACTTATTTCAGTTGGTCTCCGATTTGGACGGAGTCTTTTGCGGGAGTGATTAAGACCCAACCGATGCCAGCAGTGTTTTTGAAACCGAGAGTGAGAATTTCAGATTTAAATGGTCCGACCTGTTTGGGAGGGAAATTCACCACGCAGCACACGAGCATACCGGTCAGGTCCTCTTTGGTATGGGCACCAACGGCCTGAACGCTAGATGTTTTAAGGCCGATCTCGGAACCGAAATCAATCTTGAGTTTATACGAAGGATTTCGAGCTTCAGGGTAGTCCAACACCTCAATAATCTTTCCAACCCGTATATCTACTTTTTCAAAATCGTCGAATGTAATCATGACTTTAATAAAAATCCTACAAATGGCGAACCAATGTCATGCATCTGGTAGTTAGGAAATACCTTTTGGATTTCTTCCTTTAAAAATTCCAGATCATGTCGCAAGGACTGGAATATTATCATTCGATCACCGCTTTTGATTCCTTTTTCTACCATACGGGAAGAAGGATTCTTCACAGTGCACCATATTTCCACCTTATCATTCACCTCTATATTCTCAAGATCATTTTCCCAATCCAATTCCAATAGTTCTGCCTTGGGAATTATCATGGACTCTACTTGATCAACATATAGACTTCTAATCTCCTCCGTATCTACTCGGCTTCTAATATGAGAATCTATAAATGCACACCCGTCATTTCCGATCATAGTTTTCAGTAAACTTAAAATATCTTCAACCCGGTAATTTATAAAAGTCAGGCCCAAGGAAATAAATCGATATCCCGACGGCAATATTCGACCAACTTCTTCAAATGGAGCAAGAATGGGCTTGCATGGAATTCCTAACTTTTGAGAAAAGTCTTCAGCAACCTCGAGAAACCGCTCACTGATATCTACTGGGAAATATGTAAATTGCTTTCCTTGTTTTTTAAGCAAGTCAAAAAAGAATCGCTCTTTATGCTCTGTCCCCGGACCCAAATCAATAAAATTAAATTCAGAGGGAAGTTCTTTTGAAATTTCTTTTGCTATCTTGGAGATGAATTCCGTTTCAGGCTTCGTAACCAATGTATGGTATGGCGTCTCTTCTTGCTGAATTTCCTCGTAAGCTTCCGTGGCACTCGGGACATATAACAAAAGCGAATCCGAATAATCCCAAGTATTTGGGGCAATTTGTTTGATGCAGTTTATGGCACGCTCTTTAAACCATTCAGAATCGTACTTAGCCATCAATATTTTATATTCTTAAGTTCTTCGAGGATATCGTTGGGAATGGGAATCGCTTCGCGGATCGGGCTCTTACCAGGATAGCGCCAAGCAGTGATGATGACTTTTTTTGGGCCAATCAAGTTTGGCGTTTTAACTTTTGATTGCTTTCGTGTCGCATACATTACCCAAATTTCTTCCTTCCAGGTCGGCGGCTGGCCGAGCTTGCCGGCAATCGCTTTGCCAGGCTGCATCACCGCAATTGTGTCTGGCGCGATTCCCTTCTCGCTTCGTTTGGGATTGCGTACCACGCGCTTAACCCGGTCGGGGGACAAGGCGTATTGCATCATTTTCCGAGCAACATGGTTAGTCCAATGGTACTGGGAACCTCCCTGCCGATTCAATTTCTGCTGCAAGTCCTGTGTTCGGTCTCCAGCTTCTGAAAAATTTCTCGACATAGTCCCCGATATGCCTCGAGAATTTTTCATTTGCTTCGGCTCAAACCCAGGCCTTTCGCCACGAAAAGAACCGGCACGGAGATTCCTGGGATCGTTTTTAGGAAGATTAATCTTCATCTCACTAATTTAATCAGAATTTCGGCCAAAACAAAACCCGCCGTGAGGCGGGTTTTGTTAACGAGGTTAGTCGTTGTGGTTGGAGTAGCTGCGAGGACCCCGGTTGAATCCGCCGCCTTCGCGGGGAGTCATCG
>MGJZ01000031.1:12843-25588 GCA_001794525.1 Candidatus Yanofskybacteria bacterium RIFCSPHIGHO2_02_FULL_50_12
GCGACCATCAAGTTCCTTACCGTTCCACATCTCGATGGCGGCGGCTGCGCCTTCATCGGTGGTCATTTCCACAAAGCCGAAGCCTCGGGAACGACCGGTCATTTTGTCTTTCATGACCGTGGCAGAGGTAACTTCTCCAGCCTGGGCAAATGCTTGCCGCATGCTGTCGTCGGTCGTGTCGAAAGACAGGTTGCCGACATATAATCTCTTAGCCAAATTTACTGTACAACTTACAACCTACCACCTACAACGTCGTTGTTTGTGATTAGTTGTTTCGTCGTTTGTATTACTCGTAGGGCGACCTCTCGAGCCCCCACTAGTCAATGACTAAGAAAGAGACTTCACCGAGAACCTACTATACCTACCATTATACACCTATTGAAGCTCTACGTCAATAAGAGCCTTAAAAACCGGATACGGCGCGGCGCCGATGGAATTACCTTGCCCATCCGCGGCAAGCCGGCCGTTAATATACGTGGCTGGGGTGCCATTAACCCCGATCGAGCTGCTATATTGGGTTTCCTGCTGGACAGCAGAAAGATGTTTGTCCGTGTCCAAGCAAGTATTGAATGTGCCTGCATTCAATCCTAAGGCAGTGGCAAATTTCTTCAGATTGGATTTTGAAAATGCACCGACATTTTCGCCGCCTTGATGACTATAGAGGTAATCGTGGTATTCCCAAAATTTCCCTTGATCGCCGGCGCAGCGGGCGGCTTGCGCGGCCCACAATGATTCTTGTCCCAGAAAAGCATAGTCTTTCCATACAAATTTTGCCTTGCCCGTATTCACGTACTCATTCAGGATCGAAGATTTAACAGTTTCAAAATATCGTTTGCAGAACGGGCATTGATAGTCTCCGAATTCCACGATCGTCACCGGCGCGTTTTTGTCGCCGAGGACTGGACTATTGCCGATTTCAATGTTGACCGGTTTGTTTGATTTCGGCTGGCCGGCCGGGTTTGGCGTACCGGCGGAAAGTCGGGCGAACAACACCGATCCGCTGATCATAACAGCGGCCAATAAGATTGCTCCAGGCAGAATGAGTTTACTTTTATCAAAACCGCCGCCGGACGAAGGGGGCGTGGGGGGAACAGGATTCGGGGCATCCGCGAGGATTACAATCGGTTCGCCATCCGGGGCATCAGCCAATCGAGGTTCGGTATCCATAGTGAAAGTATAACACACCTTGAATTATCTACTAAAGAGCGTACGCTCTTCATGAAGCTTCATGCGGGATTCATGTTCAAATATGAAGTTGATTATATATGCGTGTACTTATCGTTGAAGACGAAGAAAAATTAGCCCAGTCCCTCAAGAAAGGACTGGAGAAAGAAGGATATGCTGTTGACTATGTCATGGACGGCGAAGCTGGCCAGCGGCGGATCGAGGTTAGCCATAAGGATTATGACGCCGTGGTCTTGGATCTCATGCTGCCCAAGAAGGACGGATTTGAAGTTGCCAAGGCCGTCCGCGCCGCCGACATCAAGATTCCGATCCTGGTGCTAACCGCCCGCGACGCTACAGACGATAAGGTCCAAGCCTTGGATGCTGGCGCGGACGATTATCTGGTAAAGCCGTTTTCGATTCAAGAACTCATGGCCCGCCTCCGCGCCTTGCTGCGCCGGCCAGAACAAGCCCTGCCCATCGAACTCACCGTCCGAGATCTGCGTCTCAATACCACCACCCGTAAGGTGTATCGCCAGGACGAGGAAATCGTGCTAACGTTGAAGGAATTCGGCCTTCTGGAGTACCTTATGCGGCATCCGAACCAAGTTCTCACCCGCGAGCAGATTCTTGATCACCTGTGGGATTTTGCGTTCGACTCCTTCAGCAACGTCGTGGATGTCCACATGAAGAATCTCCGCAAGAAAATCGATGGACAACACAGCGAAAAACTTTTGGAAACGATACGCGGAGTGGGCTACCGAATTAAAAGATGACCCTTTCGTCAGCGCTCGGATTAAGCTGACGATCCTCTACGCGATCTCTCTGTTGGCGGTGTTCTTAATTACGCCGCTTGTTTTTTCCGCCGCTCCCCGCGATGGGATTTTGGCTACCTATCAGGAAGCGGGTACGCTCTATACGATCGTCGCCCTTCTTCTCATTGCCATCACCTTTTTTATCGGCGGCACTACAATGACGCCGATCCGCCGGATCCTCCGAGCTCAAAAGCGATTCATCGCCGACGCATCGCATGAACTGCGCACCCCGTTGGCGATAATGAAAACGAATTCTGAAGTTGCTCTTATCGATGAGGCGCATCTGGATCCGGCCGAAGCCGCCGAGGCGCTCCGCAGCAATTTAGAAGAAATTGATAGGATGTCTAAAATCATCGAGAATCTTCTAAGCCTTTCATTCTACGACAACCGGGTGGCCGAAATTCCGTTTATGCCGATCAATCTATCGGAGCTCATCGCTCATATCACCGAAAAGGCCAAAAGTCTGGCAGTCCGCAAATCAATTACCTTGCGCCTGCTGAATACCGATCCGGGTATGATTTTCGGAAATCCGGTCGCCATTGAGCAGATGGCGATTAATTTGATTAAAAATGCGGTCACATATACCGAGCGCGGCGGCACGGTTAGCGTATCTGTAACTCTTAAGGAAAATAATGCTCAGCTTGAATTCAAAGTAAAAGACACCGGCATCGGCATCCAAGAAAAAGACCTGCCCCACGTATTCAGTGCTTTTTATAAGGCAGGGCATTCACGTACCCAGCATGAAATGGAAAGTTCCGGCCTTGGACTTACGATCGTCAAGAAAATCGTCGAACGCCACCACGGAATGATCTACATCAATAGTAAAATCGGCAAAGGGACGACGGTCAGTGTCACCTTTCCTCGGATTACTCCTGGTTCATCCTAGTTTCATTTTTATATTCCAAACTGGTGCCAGGTCCTTTTAATCGACGGCCGCGCGATCAAATGATCGGCGCGATAGCTGTCATTTGTTTCATCCCGAACGAATTTCGCTCGGGAAATCATATGGTGATACGAAAAGTCCCGGCAGCTGCCGGGACTTTTCGTATCACTTAATTCATTTTAGCATTTTAGCTAGTATCTTCTCCGCCGACTTGTCCGCCTTGAGTATCGCCTTGATTACCTCTCTGATTCTGACTCCGTCTCGCCTTACGACCTTGCTTGCCCTTCCTTTGGCTCTGTGTAGGCATATTTTTATGTATCTCTAATCGGTTCGCATAAACGGTGATCAGGCGTGTGTGCGATATTCCGATATAGAAACACGATTACATGAAACGGATTATAAAAGTACGGCATGAAATGCCGGTGAATCATGAAGTTAAAGAACGCCGTTGTCACTCAAGGGACAACGGCGTTGCATGTGAACTAACCTGGGCGGTAGCGCCGGAACACCCTCGTGTCCGTCGGAAGTAGCTCGCCTGGATCGGAAGATTCGATGCTGCAGAATCCTCCGCCGAATCTCATCGTGACCGCTCGGAGTCGGGCCAGGCGATCCCGAATCAGGAAGAGATTGAGGTTGCCGGAGGTTTGTAGCATCATCCGAGCGCTGAACATCTGATAGCGCCTGGGAAACAGGATCGCCTCCAAGCAACACAGCCGCATCTCACTGGAGGGCCCGAGTTCGGCCAGGCCTGTCTGGATCTGCTCGGCGGTAAATGCCGGAATGATTTGGAACCCCTGAAGCGTCGTGTCCCCGACCCGCTCCTCGGTCTTACTGGCGAAATCAGTAATGAATCCCGCCAGAAGGACCAACTGCCATTTGCCAGAGAGGACGCGCGTGCCAGTTCTTACATTGATGAACTTGGCGCCGTCGAATGTGCCCTCTCCCGTTGAGACAACCATTCGTTGTCGGAAACTCCCCGCGAATGAATACTCGGGAAGCTGGGGTGCCGCGACTTGCGTGAGTCGTTTTGCCATCTCAACCTCCTTAGTTGGAAAGGACCAACCTAATATATACATTATATCAAATTTGACATGAAAAGTCAAATAAGGCACCGGTGCCTTATTTGACGTCTATCCGATCCGGTACATTGATCGTGGGGTTGTTATCACGCATCCGCGGCAGGCCATACATGAAAAATATGAATACCAGAACAATGATTACGATGCCGGTGATCACCGCCGAGGCTGCACCGGCGCTTTCGTTATTAGCCATATTTATTTGCAAAAAGCTCTCGCCCATGGGCGAGAGCTTTTTGCTTTACATGCTCATATCATCTTCTCCAGTCGGACCCCGACCGCCGCCTGAACCGCCTTGATGGGCCTTCTGCTGGTGCTGGCGAAGGTCATTCTCGTCCATGGCCTCATACTCGCACTGACCGCATTTAAGGTCTGCCATATATTTGGCTTGATGGGAGAACCCGCAAAAAAAGGCGGACTCGCGCCACCAATATTAGTTCGACATCGGCATTATCGTATAAGCCTGTAATGAGAACTCCGTGAAAATCAAAACCCCCGCCAGAGACGGGGGTTTTGATGGCGACTACCCTCTTCGATTGAAGATAAGGTAGAGCGCAGAGAGACCAACGAGATCATAGATCACATTGGTGAGAGTGCCAGTTCCGAAAACTTCGGTCACGACGTTGAGATCCAACAATCCGACCAGTCCCCAGTTCAAGGCGCCAATGATCACTAAGACCCATGCCACTTTGTGCAGTTTCATATGGAAATAGAATTAGACTTTTTTACGCTGCAGTCTTCGACCATTCCCTCCTGATAGAGAAGTGGAATCATTACTCTCATCATACCATGCGAGGCAATAAAAGTTATCCGCAGCCCTGGATTCACACAAACTTTACCGGCGAGGGATATTCTTTTACTCACATGAAACGACTACTGGCGGCGCAACTCAAGTCCGTTCTTGGCCTCACTACGAGCGCCTTTTTGGCGATGATCATTGCGATCAGCATGCCGTTGAGCCGGACAGTAGAATTAAAAGCATCCGCACAACAGGCTGGCATAAGCGAAGAGGAATCGGTAATCGCCGTTGTTAGCGCGGCGGCACCGGCGGTGGTAAGCATTGTTGCCACTCGGCACGAACCGATTGGCTGGCAGCGCGGCTGCGCTCATCCCCTTTTCCGGGAATATCTGGAGAAGGAGTGTGCCGGAAGTAAGCTTGGAGGCGGTGAAACGGAGACTGAATTGGCCGCAGGTAGCGGATTCATCATTTCTTCCAATGGTATCATCATCACCAACAAGCACGTGGTGGACATACCGGGCGCTGACCTTGCCGTCATTACCCATGACAATAAGCGCTATCCGGCCACCGTATTATTGAAAGACCCGGAACAGGATATCGCGATTTTGAAAATAGATCCGCCGGCTGGCGGAGACGGCCTGCCTTCATTGCAGCTGGGCGATTCCGAGAGCGTACAGACCGGGCAGACAATCATTGCGATCGGCAATGCCCTCGGCCAATTCAGCAACACTGTTTCCAAAGGCATCGTTTCGGGTTTAGCCCGTTCGGTATTGGCCTCGGGCAATGCAGGCGCGCCTGAATATTTGGATCGCGTTATCCAGACTGATGCGGCCATCAATTTGGGAAATTCGGGCGGTCCGCTCTTGAATCTCTCCGGCCAGGTGATCGGCATCAATACCGCCATCATTCAAGACGCCCAAAACATCGGCTTCGCGATTCCCATCAATACCGTTAAGGACGATATTAAGCGCGTCACGCGTTAAACTAAAAAGCGGTCGCCTCTGGCGACCGCTTTTTAGTTTCTGCTAAGAGGCCCTTTGAACATTCGCCGCGGCTGGACCTTTGGGCCCCTGCTGCAATTCGAATGTAACCGCATCGCCCTCGTTCAATTCATCATATGTCATGCCTTGCAGGCTGTCTTGATGAAAGAAGATATCCTTTGCTTCTCCTTCGACCTCGATAAAACCGAACTTCCGATCCCGCACCAACGTTTTGATTTTTCCGTTCATGGTTGCTTGGTTATTTTTCTATAAGTATTTGATATGATATGGAAATGGAAAATAGATTAAGACTCAGCCGCTGGGAGCATGCGCTGTTCGCACGCCTGAATTCCGCAAGGAAAGTCCAGGACTGGCTGAATGCGCTGCCGTTCAATCATGGGAATACATGCAACTCGCCTCGGGTGGCCATCCGGGACGGTCATGCCCACTGCTTTGAAGGAGCCCTCCTGGCCGCGGCCGCCCTATGGGCGCATGGCCAGAAACCGCTGATCTTAGACCTCAGAAGCACCGCCAAAGACTTCGACCATGTCGTGGCTTTATTCAAGCAACACGGTCATTGGGGCGCTATTTCAAAAACCAATCATGCCGTACTACGCTACCGGGAACCAGTATATCAGACAGTTCGAGAATTAGCCATGTCTTACTTTCACGAGTATTTCCTCAATCAAACCGGTTTCAAGACGCTGCGGAGCTACTCCAGGCCATTTGATCTGTCTAAAAGCGTGGAATGGGTGACTACCGAGACGGGCGTGGAGGATTGGGCTATCCGCCTGGACGAATCACCGCACCATGAAATCATTACCCGACCAATGATCGCTTCCCTGCGCCGAGCCGACGTCGTTGAGCGGAAAGCGGGCGAGATCGTGGAATGGCCGCGGAAGTCTTCTTAACACTCATAAACCAACGATCATCGCACCAATTTTTAATAAAATGTGGCCGCGAGTAGCTATGATTGGATCCGAACCAAGTATCGTGGAAATGGACCCTCGCGGCCGTAACTTTAGTGATAATCGAATAGTGCGCCTCTCGATGGGACGGAATCCAATACGCGGTGACGATCCAGTGCCGCTTTAACTTGGTCTTAATATCAGACAGCGAAGCTTGATTTTTTTCAGTAAACGAGAGGCGATGCTTGCGAAAGAGACGGGCCAGATCCCGGTTAGCCGTCCCCTGCCGGGTGGTGCCCAGCTCCCGAATGATGTCCCGCAACGTCTTGGGTTTGCCTAGTAAATGGAGGATAATCCGAGCCACCGCTGGCCCGCAGGTCCAGTCATTGGGCTGTTTATAGAAAAAAGGGAAGGGAGCCATAGGGGCGTATTTAAGCACGAGTTAGGCCGCCAGGTCAAACCGTTCCATTTTAGGTTAAAGTTGCTATTATAAAAGCATGATTAAATTTCTTCTGTTCAGCGCCGGAGCCTTGGGTATCTTTTTTATGACTCCGATCGCTAAGGATTTGAAAACCTCAGCTATCGAAGTGGTTAATCCCGCCTCCGCTCAACGGCGCGTGCTCGGTGATTTGGATAAAAAAATTGACGCGATCTCGGAAACCGTAAACAGTAAACAATTCTCCTCGTTAAGCACGTCCGATAAAATCAAACAGCTCAATAACCTTCTAGACAACGCTCAAGGTTCGATGGCCGCCGCCCAAGCGGAGGCGGAGCGGGGCGATCTGGCCGCGGCGATCAGCACGCTGGTGCGGAAGGTCGTGCCCCTGCCTGGCGATCCTCAACCCACCGTCGCCGTCTGTCCCACTCCGTGATATGGCGCGTCTGATCCGTTTTGCACAAGCCGGATTCATCCTTATCGGTTTAGCGCTCCTCATCGGGCCCGCTGGGTGGTTCCCTGATTACTATAAGCCGGTGCCGATGGGCATCATCTCGATCGGGTATGCTTTTCTGATCGAATTGCCACGCTGGGTATTTCCGAATGTTTACCGCCCGCGGCTAGCGTTCCAAACCGCTTTGGCAATCGGCTTGGCGCTGTCCGGTTTTGGCAGTTTGGGCCTATGGGGCCTATATAAGCATGGGGTTCCGTACGATAAATTCGTCCATGTCTTACTGCCGACTCTTTTGATGTACACCGGAACGCGATTATTCGTCGCGCGGGGCAGATCAATGGTCAAGGCAGGTCGCTTAGTAGCCATTATTATCGCTATTTCCAGCGTCGGTTGGGAAATCATCGAGCACATCGCGAGCGTCTATTTCCACTTGGGCTTCTTCGGCGTGATATTCGACCGTGATTCCATTTGGGACATCGCTGCCAATTTTACCGGCATCGCCCTGGCAGGCCTGGCGCTTTATCGAAAACTATGATACTATCTCACGAAGGTCGAATATACTAAGGATAATTGATAGCTATATTTCTATGTCAGACACCAACATGTGCGCCAGCTGCAACCATGTCGCTCACGAAGGCATGCAATGCAAAGATGCCTCAGGCTGCACTTGCGGCGCCCCGGAAGCTTCAGTCGAAGCACCGACCGCTCAATAATCAAAACCCCGCCGACGGCGGGGTTTTGATTATTGCATTACTGCATAGGAAAATAATACTCCGTATTTACGGCACCAGATAACCGCCGTAGTGTATCCCTCGATATCGCCGCGGACCGCGTAATTTTGATCGCCCATAGCCGCCTTCAACGGCCCAAGGTCAAGAAAGTCGCCAAGGCTTTCCAGATCGCCGGTTGGACTATCCGATTTCGTCAGGTAGACGTAGAGATCCGGGCCGTTAGTAACGCTGAATTTTTCGAGGCGCAGAATCGTCATGCCTTCGTCCACTTCCATGATACTGGCCGTGCCCGAGCCGCGATGGACGAAATCCGCATTCACAAAGGACCCGGTCCGAATCACGTTTGGGTATGATTCTTCCATTGAAGCGGGCAGCGCCTCTTTTATTTCAGTGCCGGTAAAATACGTATGCAAACCGAAATAAAAGACCGCTGCAACGAGGATTAGTAGGGCTATAATGAGCAGTAACGCCTTTTTCATCATATTCCCATTGTAAACTTCAGCTTCTTTTCATGCAAACTTTGACCCGAATGTCATAGAGAACTCATCGCCTTTATGTATTGTGGCGCCAGGTCGAAACTATAGGTAGATGATCTCAATGCCATGCATGCAAGCGCTTTCGACTTATTATTCCTCGGAAGTGATCTGCGTCATAGCATATCATGAACATGTTCAAGACAATAAAGGCCATGATCAGCGCCGGAACCGCTATCGGGCTGTTTGCTCTTTCTGCGCTCGTGGCACACGGACAAACACCCATAATCGGCATTACAGTCTCGCCGACAGCGGAAACAGGCGCGATCGTATATAACATCGCGGTCCATAACGGCGGTGATGTGGCGGCGAATGACGTATTCGTCCGCACGACCTTGGATGCGAGTCAGAATTTCGAATCCTCGGAACCCCCGGCAGATATCAGCTCGACTACCAACGGCCAGATGACGCTAACGTGGGCGGTACCGACGATCAGCGCAGGCGCGACGTTTAATCTGACGCTTCGCACTACCGTCGATCCGGCTGCGGTCGGTACGGTGGTTGACAGTACCGTGACCGTGGAAGGAGACAACTTCCCGACTGAGAGCGCTACCACGAATGTGCAGGTCGGCGCGGGCTTAGGAATAACGCCAGCGCCGACGCCTTCGCCTCAGGCATTCTTTGAGCCGGGAGTGCTGGGCGGAGCTGATCCGGACTCTCTACCGACGACTGGCGTTGATCCGTGGGCCATCGTACTGCTCGCTGGTGCCGTCTCATCAGTCATGAAATGGCGACGCGTCCAATCGTAAAAAACAGCCTCATCATCGCAGTTTCGCTTGCCATCGCCCTTCTGGCGATGAACGGCGAATACTGGATGAAACAAGCCAAATACCTCTTTTCCAAAGAGGATTTGGCTTTGAATGGGGACGAACGGATGGAGCCGGATATGCTTCTGATCGAACATCTCGGCATCAAAGCCCCGATCGTGGAAGCAGAAAGCAATAACGAAACAGGATTCCAGAAAGCTTTGTCCCGCGGGGTAGTTCGCTACCCGAATGGCGCTCGCGTTGGCGAACTCGGCAACGTGTATATCTTCGGCCATTCGTCTGACTACCTTTGGAAGGAGGGCGAATACAGAACTGTATTCGCCCTCCTTCCAAAAATCAGCGTCGGCGACATTATCGTCGCTTCCGACCAAGCCGGCCGGGTATTCCGGTACACGGTTCGAGAAACAAAAGTAATTTCGCCCAATGATACATCGGTCTTATCCCAATACGGCCGCTTGGAGCGAATCCTAACATTGCAGGCTTCTTATCCGGTCGGCACCGCCTTGAAACGTTTTATCGTCATCGCGCAAATAGAATAGAAATAGTGGATAAATGACTATACGGCAAAGAAAATGAAATCTATCATTAGGGCATGGACATGGAACCGCAATTTACTCCCCAAAGCGTGCCTCACACTAAGAGGTACGTGATATATGCCTTCAGCGTTGCCATATTGGCCGGGCTGGGCTGGTGGTTATGGACTCAATTCGGTTCGAGTGCCCCATCAAGTCCGGCGACGGATGCAGAGGTGGCAGACGAACTCTCTAAGATCAAGGACCCCGCTGAAGAAATACCCAAAGTAAACCCGTTCGAACAGGAAAATCCGATTGACAACGCGTATAAAAACCCCTTCGACTAACATGCGGCGTATCTACATTTTTATTCTCGGCGCGACACTATTGGCTGGCACTATGGCCCTGGCCGCATCGGAGGACTCGATCGAGTCGAAAATCTCCTTCCCTGTCGCGGAACTGGGCAATTGTGAAAACAAAAGCGCTTGCCGGGCTTATTGCAACACTCCTGATCACATGGAAGCCTGCATGGACTTCGCTCAGAAGCACGGAATTGCGGTAAAGGCTGACGTCGAAAAGGCAAAGAAATTTAAAAACCTGCTTAAGACGGGCGGACCAGGCGGATGCAAGACTGCTGAAGAGTGTAGGGCTTACTGCCAGAACCCAGATCGCATGCAGACCTGTATCGCTTTCGCCGAACAAAACGGTTTGATGGAAAAAGAACAGCTAGAAGAGATCAAGCGCACCAGGAGCGTATTTACGAATCCGGGTGTCAAACGGCCGGGCGATTGCGCAGACGAAGCATCCTGCCATGCATACTGTAGCGATATGGTTAACGGCGAGGAATGTATGAATTTTGCGGTTGAGAACGGTCTTATGCCTAAAGAAAAGATGGAAGTGGCCCGCAAGATGATACACAGCCTTTCGAGCGGCAGCGGGCCAGGCGGCTGCAAGACGCCGGATGAATGCCGGAGAATCTGCGAAAATCCGGAGCATAAGGATCGCTGTATAGCTTTTGCCCAGGATCATGGCGCTATCAGCGCCAAGGAGGCTGAATTTGCCAAAAAGACCGGTGGCGCGGGACCGGGCGGGTGCATCGGCGAGCAATGCCGCGAATTCTGCGAGAATCCCGAAAATCACCAAGCCTGCATGGAATTCGCTCGCAAGCATGGATTCATCGAATCGGAAAATAATATGCCGCCGCCTCCCCTGCCTAACGGGCGAGAAGAATTTGAAATGCGGCCTGAACGTCAGTCGAAGCCGCATGATGAACCCGAACGGCGCGGCCCTGGTGGTTGCAGTTCCGAAGAAGAGTGTATGAAGCGATTCGAAGAAGAGAGGGGGCGGACAAATGAGCAACGGCCGCGGCCAGAGTTCAGGCAGCCATCCGAATTTCATCCGCCTACGGATTCTCGTCCACCGGAAGATTCTCGCCCGCCTTCGGACTTTAAACCTCCCTCCGATTTCCAGCCGTCTTCAGATTTAAAATCCCCATCTGACTTTCGGCCGCCGACTGATTTTCAAGCCCCGCCGCCTGGACAAAATTTCCCTGACCAGCCGCCACCTTCTCTCTAGAAAAGAAACGAGACCCGTTCTCCGTGTTGGATACTAAGGTCTTTTAGCTGATCAGGTCATGACGCAAGTCATACCAGAACCACTCGATCATGTCCTGGATATACTCGCTGGCGATCTGATTGAAGTACGGACTTGCGACCCACGCTTCCCGATCCGAGAACGTCTCCAGTGGAGTAAACGTCCCTCGGAAGCCCGGCAGTAGCGGCTCGTCGGTCGCCACGCGGAGCACTCGTTTCTCGTCGTCGCAATAGATGTGCAAATGGTTCCCTGCTGTATGGTACATGCCCTGTCCTCCTTAAAAATAAGGGTGACCGTTCTCGGTCAGCGAGCCTTGCGGCACGACGATTAGTCGTCGTCATCCGGCATATTCCGGCGATCAGACCGTTCCTGCTCTCCTTTGTGAACCAGGGCGTTGAAGAACGACTGCATCCGGGCAATCCCCTCTGGCTCACTGGCCAACACGCGGCGGAATCCTTCCTTCTCTCCGATTTGCAGCATGTTTTGCCAACGTACGAGCATATAAGCAACCCGATCATCGGAAGTGATAGCGAATTGGTTACTCATAATCTCTTTGACCATGAAGTACACCGCGCTGCGCCTGGCATCAATGAGCGGAAGACCTTCAAGAGCCAGTCTCAACAGCTGAATCGCCGCGGTAATGGCTCCTTTACGCTCTCCGAATTCCCCGCCAGTCTGAACTCGGGCCAGCCCTTCAAACATTTCTGCCGCGGGCGAGACCCAATACGAAGGCCTGGCCTTCGGATACTCCAATCTGACAACGGACATATACACCTCCCAATGCAAAACAAAATACCGCGTTAGCGGTATTTTGTAAATCTGAAGATTTCTGATTATGACCTGTTGGCAAGATATTTGCTGGCAATGCTTAGGGCAAAAGAAACAGCGATAACGATGGCGCAGGCGAACATAAGTTTCAGCAAAATGACATTCGGCCCGTCACTCTCTGGAGAAGTTGTAATTACCATTGCCATACCAACAATACCGAACGCGATCGAAGCCCATACGAATAATTTTGTAGCTATTTTTTGCATACGATTTGTCGAAATCGCGCCGCGTAACGTCCTATTAACGCGGCGAATCCGAAATTATTTAATTAATTATTTTTGTATTCTAAAATATCTCCTGGCTGACATTCTAAGGCCTTACAGATT
>MGJZ01000032.1:0-2796 GCA_001794525.1 Candidatus Yanofskybacteria bacterium RIFCSPHIGHO2_02_FULL_50_12
CACCCGTCCGTCCGGTCCGATGAGTTCAGGAAACGGTTCGATATATGTGGTCTTCAGCTTTTGGAACTCCCGGTATTTCATAATCAGAGCCACGATGGGATGTTCCTCAAGAAGTTTCTCAAGTTCGCCCGCGGCCGTGGATCGCGCCCCTTTACCCGTTTTTTTGACCTTGCCTTTCAGACCTAATTTTTCAAAAAGGACTACCGATAGCTGTTGCGGGGAGTTAATATTAAACGCACCGCCCGCCATGTCTGAAATCTGTCTTTCCAGTTCACTTAATTCTTTGTTTACCGTGGCCGAGAGCGTCTTGAGGGCGCTCGGGTCGACTTTAATGCCCACCTTCTCCATACGGGCCAAAATTGAGCTCAAGGGCACCTCGATTTCATCGAAGACACGATTCAGCTCGAGATCTTTGAGTTTCTTTTCGTATTTGGCTTTCAAAAGCGATATGTAGGCGGTGCGCTTCAATGGTTCAGGATCGATGTCTTTCTCGCATTCAAGAAAATACAAACGTTCCAATGCGTAGTCTTTAATATCCGAATTTAGGAGAAAGGCTGCTAGTTTGGTGTCGAATGAAAATCCGGCAACGGAAATGCCCAGCTCCAGTCCCCATCGCGCCACTGCCTTGGTGTCATGGCCGATCTTTTTAATGCTTGGATTTTCTAGAATTGCCTTAAAGCGTCGAGAAACGTCATCGCCGTCCAATGCGGTTTCGGGGAATCCGAATGACTCCACCCCATCGTACCCGAAGATAACCAAGCCTTGCTGAACATCAATGACCAGTTCATTGCGGGATTCCATCCGAGTCAGAGCCTGGGCCAGTTCGGCGTCAGAACCCAATAGCATACTTTTGATTCCAGTGTCCTCCCGATCAAACAATCCTGGAGGATTCAGAGGCTCGGCATCAGGACTATCCAGTTCGCCCAATCGCTTCACCAAACTAAAGAGGGCTAGGTCCTTCAGGGTCTTTTCCAAAACAGGCCGATTGAGATGGTTTCGCCACTCGGTTTTTTCAAATTCGAACTCAAAGTCTACGTCTCTGATGATCGTGGCCAAGCGCTTGGAAAAAAAAGCCTGATCCTTATTTTCCAAAAGTTTTTGAATGAGTTTTTCTGTCAGGGGTGGTTTCGGTTTTTTAGCCTTTTCTTTTGAGGATTTTTTAGAAACCTGCCCGTCCGGCAGGCGGGTTAGAAATTCGGATTTAGAAATTTCCTCGTAAAGGCCTTCAAGGGAACCGAAGGCCTTTACGAGGGCTGAAGCCGTCTTGTCGCCTATTCCTGGCACGCCGGGAATATTGTCCGAGGGATCGCCTTTTAGTCCTTTGAAATCGATAAGCTGGGATGGCTTGAGATCATAGCGGGTTTTTACTTCCTTTTCGTTATAGATAAAGGTATCAGTGACCCCTTTGCGCAAAGTGAATACTACAACTTTCTCCTTTTCCACCAATTGAAGGGTATCCAAGTCGCCGGTCATGATCACCACTTGGAGATCGTCTAAGGCTTTGGTTTGTTCCGCCAGCGATCCGATCAAATCGTCAGCTTCAAATCCTTCTTTTTCAAAAATTGGAATGCCGAAAGCGGTGAGAATCTCTTTGATATAGGGTATCTGGAGATAGAGCTCGTCGGGAGCTTTGACGCGGTGGCTTTTGTATTCCGCGAATTCCTCATGACGGAACGTGGGGCCGGCCAGATCAAAGGTAGCAGCCACGTAATCCGGCTTGAGATCTTTGAGCATCTTAATCAGTACCGAGGTAAAACCGAAAATTGCATTCGTAGGAACGCCTTGAGGCGAGTTAAGCGTCGGTGGCAGGGCATGAAATGCCCGGTGCACCAGCGCATTGGCATCAATTAGTACTATCTTTTTCATATTATCAGTTCGGGGTCCTGTCCCTCCTCACCCCATCCGTGCTCATTACTATTCCGCGCGGCCGGGGTCCCCAGTCGGGCCACCCCTCACACCACATCTATTTTTATGTTCCGTTCGTGTTCCGTTATATGATCCATGTGGACTGTTATATTATTGGTCGGAAGAATTTCAGCTACACGATCGGCCCATTCGATAAGCACGATATTACCCGATGTTTTTAATATCTCATCGATACCTATCTGGCGCAGTTCAGTGGAGTTATTCAGCCGATAGCAATCAAGGTGATAGAGCTTTGTATAATTCAATACACCTGACAGCTCATATTGCTTCATTAGCAAGAAGGTAGGACTCTTCACCCCTTCTGCGACTCCCAGCGCCGTGCAGAAGGCTTGCACGAAAGTAGTCTTACCCGCGCCAAGTTCCCCTTCCAAAGCGACCACAATCGGTTCCCCGGCATTACGAGCTACAAGATCTAGCGCAGTATCACTTGCGATCTTCTTGGTTTCTTCAGAGTTATGAGAAGTATATTCCACCTCGGCTTATGATATCCGTTTTACCCAAGGTATTCAATCAATAGAAAAAGCCCGTGCTCGGCGTCACCAGGAGGTGACAGAGCACGGGCTTGTGAGTCGTCCGCCGGCTGGCGGAGACTCGGGACTACGGCTCGAGGCCGCAGTGTTCCCGCGCCTTGCGAGAGTTGCGGTCGAGATTATGGGGAGCTCCCTCCCAACGATCCAGGCACTCTTCGATCTGTGCCTGGTCGCGGGCGGAGGGAGGGTTCTCAATCACCCGCTGAGAATCACTCAGCAGGGTAAGTACCGGCTGATTGCCGGTTTGAACGACCCGCTGTCCGCCGTTGACGAACACCGGCGGTCGGTAACTGCCCACCGATCCGAGAGCCGCGCCCGCATCTTGTACGGCTCGATAGCC
>MGJZ01000032.1:2818-11364 GCA_001794525.1 Candidatus Yanofskybacteria bacterium RIFCSPHIGHO2_02_FULL_50_12
CACAAGCAGCCAACGCCACCAGGCCGTAGAAGAGCTGGCTTGGCGTCAGATACCAGCGCCAGTTCAGGTATACCCAGAACATGACGCCGACGATCGCAATCGGCACCACGATGCGCTGCCAGTTGGCCCCGAGAAACGGCCCGATGGTCGCCCAGTGGGTGATGAGCGCCCAGCTCAGAGCCGCGAGGGCCGCTGCGAAGACAACCCACCAGAACGCGTTGGCCAGCGCGACCAGGAGGACGATGACCCCGAGGACCAGTCCGCTGGCCCGGATCACCGCCGCCTGGTGAGCAGCATACCAGGCCCCGATCAGGACCCGGTTTTGATACGCGATGTAGCCCACGACAGCGATGAACGCCAGGGCCGTGAGTCCGAACAAAATCCAGAACATCCAGCTCATGATCACCTCTTATTGAGGGTAAGGCGGCTTCGCCGCCTTACCGGGTACAGGTATCCCGGAGGTGGATCACGCCATCGCGATCTCCCTCCAAACAAACGTCGATGAACTTCATCCGCATGATCCCGTCGCGGGATCCATTAACCGTGAAGCCCTTGCGCCGGAATTTCCACTGGGCGCCTTCGGCCCACTGAACGCACTTGCTTTCGCCGAGACCCCAATCGAACTCGAGAGATTCGTCTCCCAAACTTCGCACGCCGATGACTTCGTGAGGTAGATTGTTTTCAACCCTCAGCGAATTCGGTTCGCAGGACCAGGAGGGTCGCTGAACGACTGCTCCGGGATCCTGCCTCTGAGGTCCGGCGGTAGTTCTGGCGGCCGAGGGGTAAGTCACTACTCGGTCGCCCAGGAGAACGCCCTGCTGGCCACCCGGAAGGGTGACCTGCTGGACTTTCTCTTTTCCGCCGCCGCGCGTTGCCAGCGCGGTAATGACACCCGCTCCGACTCCGGCCGCGGCCGCCAGTTTCGGATCACGTGTGATCGCACCAACCACGAGCGCCGTCGTGCCGCCGACGAAGAGGGAAGTCTTTAAGGGATTCCCCCGCTCGTCCGCATGGAAGGCGAACTTGTCGCCTTCATGACGGCCCCAGCCTCTGAACCCGTCGGGCGCCTGCCTGAGTTCCAGACAGTATCCGACCTTGGGGATCCAGAAGTGGCCGGGCGCTGAGCAGGTGCCGAGCTCGATCACTGAATCGATGAGCGCGGCGGCCTCGTTGCCCGAGTACGCCACAGAACGAACGACGTCGTTGATGGACCCATGGCCGGTCGACGCGCAGCCGGTCGAAATGACCGACGCAATCACGAACATCGCGATAACGATTGAGCGCATAGCGCCTCCTTCATTGTCCCCGCTCCATGCGGGAACGGAAACAATGGAAATGTAACCCTGATTGTGAAGCTACTTACCACTTCACCTGATATATACATTATACCAAATTTTGAGTGTTTTGTAAAGGACCTAGAATAGGGCTTTTTTTGCCTATTTTATATATTCTTATAATGCCTTATTTTGGCCACTCCTTGTTCTTTGTTGAATGCAACCGACACCACATCCAGCTGCCAGGGCTGATCAGGATCGTACTTGTAATCGGCCAAGTACGTCCGAGCGATGCGGGCCATCCGAAATTGCTTGCCGTGGTTGACGCGCAGTTCGGGTTCGAAACCCGGCAAGTCTTTTTTATTCGCCTTCACTTCGACGAAAATAAGTATCCCCTCTTTCATGGAAATCACATCGATTTCTCCCCAAGGCTTGCGGTAGTTATGGCCTATGATCCGATAGCCCTTGGATTTCAAATATTCCGCGGCATAGTGTTCCGCGACGAATCCCAATTCGCTCAATGAGGAGTTTTTCATGCGTTAAAAATGATCCCCAGCGTATCAACATAGCCCTTTGACTTCATGGGTTATCCATGATACCCTAAGGGTACATTCTCCCGGCCGGAGGATTTTTGCGTTTATAGGCTAATATCAATTTAACCAACAAACACATTAGTACTCAACTTTCACGGTTCAAATCAATCTTCATGAAATGGACGTTCCCTGAACGAATCCAATTCTACAGCACCTTAATCGCGGTCATCGGATTAATCGTACTTCGCGGCCCAAGCGCCGGCCAAGCCGGCATTGTCGGTAATGTCGTCCGCCACTATGTGGAGGAAACCTCGGCATTTGTGACCAGCGAGTCAATTGCTTTAAGCGATATTGCCGCCACCGCGATTTACACTGCGGGAAGCGCTGATTTCCATGACCACGGTCATGGCGGCAGCGAACATAATCTTGAACTGGCTACCGTTCAAGACAACTCCGTTCAGGCGACTGGTCCTGCCTCCACCACCTACATGGACGGGTTCAAGTCCAACCAGATCACCGAATACGTCGTGCAAGACGGCGATAACATTTCGTTCATCGCTTCCGACTACGGCGTAAGCTCGGATTCTATTTTATGGGCCAACGGCTTGGATAATCCCAATGCCATCTCGCCCGGCCAAGTGATCCGGATTCCGCCCGTCACGGGCGTGGTTCATACAGTCCAGAAAGGCGACACTGTCGAATATCTGGCCGTGCGCTACGAGGCTGATCAGGACCGCATTAAAACCTTCAACGACCTGGAAGAAGAAGGCCTCGAGATCGGCGATGAGATTGTCGTTCCGGGAGGAAAAATAGACACTACCATAAAGAAAGAGACTAAGTCTCAGCAAAGGGAGTCTAAGCAGCAAAAGCGATTCGCCTACCTGCCTGATCTTGGCGAATACTTCCGATCTCCCACCTCCGGATTCAACTGGGGCGTAATTCACGGACGCAACGGCGTCGATGTGGCTAGTGCCTGCGGCACGCCGATCTATGCGGCGGCTGATGGGAATGTCGCACTTGCTCCGGCTACCGGATACAATGGCGGATTTGGTAAATTCGTAAAGCTGGTCCACCCGAACGGCACCGAATCGATCTATGCCCACATGAGCAAAGTGAGCGCCAAGGCAGGAGTCTATGTCAGCAAGGGCGACGTGATCGGCCTTATGGGTACAACCGGCCGATCCACTGGCTGCCATCTCCACTTTGAAGTGCATGGTGCGCGTAATCCCCTCGTCAAATACTAACCCGCTCGTCCAAGTCACTGCAGAGAACAGATAAAACGCCCAGCGGGCGTTTTATCTTCGTACTCGCCTCGCTCTTTGATCAGCCAGGAGCGAAGCCCTCCCGCATCAGAGGGGCTTCGAGGCCGGGTAGGCCGGCTCGGAGAAGGTTCCGATCGGCCGGCGGAGCCGTTGCCGATAATCGGAATCTCTGTAGACCGAGCAAAAAATTCAGTAGAATTTTTATGCGCACCCGATGATGCGGGAGGGCGGAGCGATTTTGGTGGTGACATGTCACTATGAGTTGGTGACAGTGACATGGTGACATGTGTCACCTCGATTGGTGACATATTTGAGGTTGTCACCTTCACCAAAAATGTCACCTCGAATTGTCACCATGTCACCATCATGGTGACACATTGTCACCATGATTTTTGTCACCATGAAAACAGCCCCCTCTTTTTGATCAAAAGAGGGGGCTGTTTCGTACGAACCACCCGCTAGGCAAACTCGGCCAAGATGCGATCGCTTGCATTCAGGCTGATTGCCTCATGTATATGATTATCTTGAATAGTTTCCAGGCCGGCGAGATCGGCGATGGTACGACTTAATTTTTTAATCTTGTGGTAAGACCGCAATGATAATCCTTTTGTTTGAACCGCTTGCTGAAGCTGTTGTTCCGCCGATGGCGCCAATACGCACCAACGATCAATATTCTTGTAATTAATCTCTGCGTTAGTAAATATTCCCGCCCCTTTAAATCGTTCCTGTTGAGTCGAACGGGCTTGGGCGATCATTGTCCTGATTTCATTAAATCTGATTGCTGGCAATGGTTCCTGTTCCAATGTTGCTGTTTCTCGAGGAACGGTAATTTGAATATCGATGCGATCAAGTAATGGGCCTGATATTTTCTTTCGATAGCGCATCACGTTAGCGGGAGAACATATACAAGCTAATCCCTGACTGCCGTAATTACCGCAGGGACAAGGATTCATAGCGGCGGCCAATGTAAATTTGGCAGGCAATCTCAAGGATCCGGCGGTCCTGGAAACCGTGATAGCGCCTTCTTCTAAAGGCTCGCGTAAGCTTTCCAGGACACTTCGAGGAAATTCTGGAAGCTCATCAAGAAATAAGACGCCGCGATGGGCCATGCTTATCTCACCTGGACGAGGACTTGATCCGCCGCCGACCATTGCCGGCGCGGAGGTAGTATGGTGGGGATTCCTGAAAGGCCGCAGGCTCATCAGTGCAGATTTTTGAGATCCCGCCACACTGTATATTTTTGTCACTTCCACTGCTTCCTGGAAAGAAAGGGGGGGCATAAGATCGATGAGTGCTCTGGCCAGCAATGTTTTTCCCGAACCAGGCGGACCGCTCATGATAATATTGTGGCCGCCAGCGGCGGCCACAATCAGGCCGCGCTTGGCTGTTTCTTGGCCTTTGATTAATCGGTAAGCCTCGCCATCGCTAGCTGTGCCATCATTGAATTCTTTAAAAATAACCGGCTGTAGGGGATTGATGCCATTTAAATGGCCGATCAGCTCATTGATGTCTTTTATGCCGATAACACTCAATTCGCTTACAATGGCCGCCTCCTGCGCGTTAGCCTCCGGAACAATGATTTCCTCGAATCCAAGATCTTTGGCCATCAGCGCGGCTGCTAGCACGCCAGGGACGGGTTTTAGGGAACCGTCGAGTGAAAGCTCGCCCAAAAATACCTTTTTCCTAGTATCAAATTTAATCTGATCGGTTTCTAGAAGATATCCGACCGCAATCGGCAGGTCATAGGCCGGTCCTTCTTTGCGAATATCGGCCGGAGCAAGGTTTATGATGATTTTCTTGTGCTTAGCGCTGGGCGGCACCAACGCATTGTTGCGGATTGCCGAAGCAATCCGCTCTTTGGACTCTTCAACGGCCTTATCTGGAAGGCCGACGATGCTGAACGCATGCAAGCCAGGAGTGGAGTCAACTTCAACTTCGATCAACGTTGCATCAATGCCGGTAATAGCTGCTGAATATGTTCGGATAGACATTAGATATATCCATCTTAGCGGAATGCTTGAAAATTAAAAGCGGCCACAGTCGCTCAAAAGAATGTAATAAAGAAATGCGTAGTCTCTTTGAGCTCCGTGGCCGTCGATTGTGGATTGCCGACAATCCGCAAGTGCCAAACTGTCAGCGACAAGGTACCGGATCAATTATATGGTGACGTAGTGACACTCGTCAATGTCACCATGTGGATAAAAGTGTCACCTCGATCGAGGTGACATGTCACTATGAAAATGTCACTGTCACTTGGTGACATTTTTAGGTGACATGGTGACACTTTTTTCTTGTCACCATGTCACCATCTTTTGTCACCTCAATTTTTGGGAACTCTCTCATTTGTCTCAATCTCAAGATTGAAAAATTTAAAGCGAGGATATAGTGATTTTGACGAATTAGAATTCGTAGCCACCAATTACCGAAACCGAGCGATAGAATGCCGAAACAACGAAACTGGGTCCGATGGCTTCGAGGGGGCACCACGGTTTCGTTAGGCATTCTGAGCGAGGTGAGGCTAATTGGTCTAGCGGATGAGGCTGTATCAGAAAGGCCGCCCATGGGCGGCCTTTCTGATACCAAGCATCCGGAGGCTCGTCAAAATCACTATAGCCAAGCGGCTATTTGCCTGGGACTAGGAAGGCATCAATCGTAGCAAACATTGCTTCCCGAGAACCGGCCAAGACTAAGTAATTCTTATCCTGGTAGGGGATGACCGCGTAATCAAGCGATCGATCAGGGTAGGGGAAGTTCTTGTAGCGAATAGTGACACCTTGATAGTTAGTTTCAAGGAAAGAGCCCTTGCTTTTATTGGGATCATGACCAAAGATACCCGCGAAATGTATAGGTATGATACCTTCGTTAATATTCACACTTTCCAAGGACTCTACTTCTGATATCAGAACGAGTCTTCTCTCCAAAGAAGTCATGGATTTGCCTGAAGCGTCAAAACCTTCTGTCTGCTTGAATAAGAGTATCGCGCTGTCTGCTCCTTCTATCGGACGATAGGTTGATGGTCCTGAAATTAGCAGGAGATCCCAAATGTCCATTTCCGCTGACTGACTGGCTGAAGCAGTAGAGCCTTGCAAACCAAGCATGGAGAATTTGCCAATCGGGAGAGGCTGTACTTCGAAAGCAGTCCTGAATGCTTGGGACGTATTCGGATCTGGAGTCGTGTCCCGGCCGGGCGGAAGAATAATAGCGCCGCCGCGTTCCGGAAATATCGCCGCCAGACCTAATATCGGCGTAGCGGTCGGTTCGGACGTAGCGGTCGGAGTGGGGGTTTCGATCGCCACCTCGACCGGCGTTCTGATCATGAAATACCAATAGGCAACGCCACCGAGTACAACCACCGCCAGCAGAGCCATTAGCATCATCACGCGATTACCTGATGAGGCAGGCGCGGGAGGCGTTTCCGATTTTGGAGCGGGCGCGGGCGGAGGAACGGGAACGGGAACAGGAACAGGCTTAGGCGGCATCGACGGCTTGAGCGGCTGTGCGGCTAAAGGCGCTGGCATTGAAATCTTAGGGCCGCCCGTCGGAGGAGCGGGCGGAGTAGGTACTGATGGTTTTACCGAGGGAGCCGGCGGCTTACTTGGCTCGATTTTGCGCGGCACGGGCACGCCTTGCGGCTGTTGGCCAGCTTTAATCTTGCTTATGTCATCCGCCATCGTCCGAATATTAGACTGGTATTCCTTTGGCAAATTCGGGGGCGGGACCGGCTTGGGGGAAGAAACCGGTTTCGGAGGCGTAAGCGGCGTCGGGGTTGGAGCCAAAGGAGCGGATGGTCGAGGAATCCCGCCAGCCGGGGGAATTGCTCCCGGAGCAGGCGCGGTTTGAGGCCGGCTTAATTCTTTTACCAAATCGTCAATGCTATTCTGGGTTGGATTACTTTGTTGCCCAGGCTTCTGATTATCATCCATGAGAGATAGTTAGTAATTATAGCAATTGTAGCATAGCTTCATTTTTGGTTATACACACACGCTCCGCCAACTGACTTTCGACTAGCTTGCGCATCGAGGCTGCATGGTTTGTCAACGACCTCAAGCCCCGCCGAATGGCGGGGCTTGAGTGTCTTTACAAAGCCGAGACGAGCACGCAGGGAGCGAGGCGCGCTGGGCCGAGCGACTGGTAGTCGAAAGCCGGTTGGCGGAGCGGGCTAGTTGAGGCCTTTCATGGTCAGACTAATCTTGCCCGAGTCGCTGTCGACGGCCTTAACGCGCACTTTGACCTTTTGGCCGACTTTGACCACGTCGTTCGGATGATTGACCCGTTCATTCTTCATTTCAGAGACGTGAACCATACCATCCTTGCCGGACATAATCTCCACAAACGCACCGAAATCCTTGACCGAAACAACCGTCCCGTCGAATTCATCGCCCACTTTAGGTTCATAAGTCACCTGTTGGATTAGCTCTAGTGCCTTAGCCATCCCTTCAGCGGTAACGGAGGTAACGAACACGGAACCGTCATCCTCGATATCGATTTCGGCGCCGGTTTTCTCGATAATGTCGTTGATCGTTTTGCCGCCGCTACCGATGAGCGCCCCTATCTTGTCAGGATTGATTTTGACAGTCTGCACCCGCGGCGCATGTTTAGACAGTTCACCTCGCGGCGCGTCGATCGCTTTGGTGATGACATCGAGAATCTCTAGTCGCGCTTTCTTGGCTTGAGCCAGTGTTTCCTCCACGATTTGCGGGGTGATGCCTTCGACTTTCACATCCATCTGCATGCCGGTGATTCCATCTTTGGTGCCGGCAACTTTCAAATCCATATCACCATGATGATCTTCCGGACCCTGGATGTCGGTGAGAATTTTATATTTGCCGCTTTTGTCAGACATCAGACCCATAGCAATACCTGCGGCAGGGGATTTGATCGGTACGCCCCCATCCATCAACGCCAAAGTCGAACCGCATACCGAGGCCATAGAGGAGGAGCCGTTTGAAGAAAGTATTTCTGAAACCACGCGGATGGTGTAGGGAAATTCGTCCTTATCGGGAATGATCGGCTCCAGCGACCGCTCTGCCAGATAGCCATGGCCGATTTCCCGGCGCCCCAAGGCGCCCAGGCGCTTTACTTCGCCGGTGCTGTAAGGCGGAAAGGCATAGTGATGCATGAACCGCTTTTTGGTCAGATTGATTTCCATCGTTTCTAGCCACTGTTCCATGCCCGGCGCGCCCAAGGTTAGAATCGACAACGCTTGGGTACTACCTCGGTTGAACAAACCCGAGCCGTGGGTGTGAGGCAGAATAGAAACGTCCGCTGAGAGTTCGCGCAGCTGGTCCAGCTTGCGCCCATCGGGCCTTTTTTCTTCCTCGATGACGTTCTTGTGGACCATCCGATCGATTTCCTCCTCGAAAATAGCGCTGGCTTCGTTTAATTTTTTGCCGAGATCCAAATCGGTCGCATGCAGTCCTTTGAGATGCTCCATGAGTTCTGCTTTGATCTGGCCGATGCCTTCGTAAAATTCCCCG
>MGJZ01000032.1:11379-12724 GCA_001794525.1 Candidatus Yanofskybacteria bacterium RIFCSPHIGHO2_02_FULL_50_12
TTATACAGAGCTACCTTGAGCTTTTCCTCTGAAAAGGTGCGCACTTCCGCGACAAGGCCGACATCGTGGCTCGCGATATTGAGTTCTTTTTTAGGTTTGCCTGCTTCGCCAGCAATCTTGTTTTGGAATTCAATTAGTCCTTGGAATGCTTCAAAACCTGCCTTGATGGCCGCGGCAACTTCAGCTTCAGGCACGATTTTGGCTCCCGCTTCAATCATGTTGATCCGATTGGCGGTACCAGCAACGACAATATCAAAATCACTTGTGGCACGCTCGGTGTAGGTCGGGTTGATAACCAACTTGCCATCTGTACGGCCCACGCGTACTCCAGCCACTGGCCCGTTGAAGGGGATATCGGAGATCATGAGTGCAAGCGACGCGCCGAACAGCGCCGGAATATCCGGGTCGTTCACGCCGTCAAACGAAAGCACTGTGGCAACCACTTGGATTTCGTTGCGGATATTGTGATCAAAGCGCGGCCGAAGCGGACGATCAATGAGTCGGCCGGCAAGAATGGCTTCTTCAGAGGGACGGCCCTCGCGTTTGATCCATTTGGATCCTTTGATCTTGCCTGCCGCATAGTACTTTTCTTCGTACTCCACCTGAAGCGGCAAATAGTCGACTGCTTTCTCGCTCGCCGACATGGTGGCGTTTACTAATACTGTCGTCTCGCCGTATTGGACGACACAGACGCCGTTGGCCTGACCGCCCAAACGGCCTAACTCCACCTTCAGCGGCCGACCCGCGAATTCGGTGGTAAATGTTTTTACTTCTGCCATACAAAGACCAACAAAGAGAGTAGGAAACAATCCTGGCCGCACCCCTCGAAAATTTCAAGAAGTATGGCTAGAATTCAGCCCCTCTGGTTTGATTCGCCCGTCTTTGTCGGTTGTTAATTGACTGCGCTGACTATACCACTCAAACAGTTAAAAAACAATGAGCCCGCGATGAGCTCATCGCGGGTTTTAACCTCTCACCCTCAACTCAACCCCGTTTTGGACAATCTGTTGGGCCAGTGCGAGTTGCTCCGGGGTGGTGTTCTTAGTGCCGCCTCGACGAACAAGAACTGCACAATGGTCCGAGATCAAATTGAGGAGAGTTTGGAACACTTGATCTTTGCCGTCCGGAGACACAGGTGGCAGGTGAAGCCCCAACCCGAACACCGGAACCTCCATTGAAAATCCGGCGTCTCCTTCAATGGTTTTCACCTCAAGGATTACTTTCGACATCGCTTCCTCCAGGCAAGACAATATAACCCGTAGGCGGTATTGTCAAATTTACTTCAGCAGGACCTTATCTTTAACTTCTTCCAAGTCAAGAAAGTTATTGGCGGCATCAATGAGGC
>MGJZ01000032.1:12780-13624 GCA_001794525.1 Candidatus Yanofskybacteria bacterium RIFCSPHIGHO2_02_FULL_50_12
AGGTACTCGACGAGTGGTTCATAGTCGCCGTCGCCCGAAACAATCACGACCGTATCGACGAGCTTCGAAAGGGTAATGGCATCGATCGCAATCGCCACGTCCCAGTCACCCTTTTTCATACCACCCGGAAAGATCTGAAGATCTTTCGACTTCAATTCAAAGCCCGCCTTTTCCAATGCGCTGAAAAAAGCTTTTTCCTCCTCGGTATCAGATTTGATGACATAGGCAATTGCCCGCACCACCTCGCGATTAGCGCTCGTGAGACGGAGCAATTCCTTAAAATTCACCCGAGCCTTGTAAAGATTCTTGGCCGAGTGATACATGTTCGACACATCGACGAACACCCCCACGCGGTGATTTTTCCGCTGAGGAACAGTGAGTTTATTCATGGTATATAAAATTACTTTCCGAGATCCAACTTCTTCACAAGCGAGGCATGCCGCTTGGGGTCTTCTCGCTTTAAATAGTCGAGTAGCCGGCGGCGCTTGGCAACCATTTTCAGGAGACCAAGGCGAGAGCTGTTGTCCTTTTGGTGCTTTTTTAAATGCTTGGCCAATGATTCAATCTCCTTGGTAAACAAGGCGATCTGGGCTTCTGACGAACCAGTGTCCTTTTCATGGATCCGGACTTTAGATAAAACCTGGGTTTTTTGCTGAGTAGTAAGTGCCATAGCGTGTATGAATACTTGTTGAATCTAAAGTCATTATAGCACACTGGGAGCTTGTCTGCAATCCGCCTAAAATATGTCGCATAATCATGGTACACTATCCTTAATGACCCTGAAAGAACTCAAAATTCAATACCTTGAACATCTGGAGATCGAGAAGAACCGATCGCCAAAAAC
>MGJZ01000032.1:13645-14291 GCA_001794525.1 Candidatus Yanofskybacteria bacterium RIFCSPHIGHO2_02_FULL_50_12
ACCTGCCTGCCGGCAGGCAGGGTCTCCTGAAAAAAATAACCCAAAACTATCACATCATCGCCCTGCGGAACTTTTTGAAATACTTGGCAAAGAGGGGAGTTAAGACTGTCTCAGCCGAAAAGGTTGAGCTGGGCAAGCAAGAGGACCGGCATGTCTCATTTTTAGAGCGGCATGAACTAGATCGGTTGCTGGCCAGCCCGACCGGATCAAATCTTGATGCACTCCGTGATCGGGCCATTCTCCGAATGTTGTTCTCAACCGGTCTGCGAGTCTCAGAACTCTGTGCACTGAATCGCGACAAGATCGACACCAAGCGCGGCGAGCTCTCGGTAATGGGTAAGGGTAGGAAGATCCGGCTCGTGTTCTTGTCTGATGACGCCTGTCGCCATATTGGAGCTTGGATTGATAAGCGTCCTGACGCAGATGAAGCATTGTTTATCCGTATTCCTAAGAATAAAAAGTTTGCGAAGGCGGCCGACCTGCGCCTGACTCCGCGCTCCATACAGCGGATCGTCAAAAAATACGCTACCAAGGCCGGCATCATCGGCAAGCACGTATCGCCCCACACATTGCGTCACTCGTATGCCACCGACCTCCTCCGCAACGGTGCCGATATCCGATCGGTCCAGGCCATGCTCGGCCATTC
>MGJZ01000033.1:0-1328 GCA_001794525.1 Candidatus Yanofskybacteria bacterium RIFCSPHIGHO2_02_FULL_50_12
TATATCAGCGGCAATGGGTCATGCGCGACGGTAACTTGCAACTCCTATGCCAATGGTATCCAGCGTCTCGCCGCCGAGATTGAGAGTAATCTTTAGATGAAGAAATAGTTTGCGTCTTCATCTCTGCTTGCTACTATGAATGCATGATGGAAAAAATCGGGAACAAGCATTCAATCCTCGTAATGATTGCAGCCGCTGGGCTGCTGTCTTTTGCGGTCAATCTCATAGAATCTTCCGTCGTCCGAGCGGCGCTTTCGGATTTGTTTCCCGCACGCCAATTTTCAATAGTAGCCGAGCCGATACCCGTAACCACGCGCACATGTTTAATTACTGAAAAAATCGACGAAAAAGATGAGAACTTCGACAAATATCCGGTATCCGTTTCAGCCACAAGCACGGTTTGGACCGAAAAGCGGGTAAACGGTTCAAAAACCCATCGCGAACCGGACCGAGACATAATTCTTAAACTCTTAAACTCAGAAACTTGCGAAATTTCATTTTTAACCGTGCGTCAGACCGGAACCAAGATCATCGCGCCAGCGGGCTGGGATATTAAAATGCTTGAGCGGGCCAATGGCATCACCTTTAATTTTTGGAATACGGCGTATCAGGTAGTTCAGCCGGCCAATCACATGGTGCTTAAGAACAAATTCCCGCTATATGAGGACAAGACGATAACAGTTAAAGTAAAGAATAAAGCCGGGAAGCTGGTCAATCAAAAGCAGAAACAGCATGTCTTAAAGGGACATATCGTCTATGCGCCTTATTCGCCCGACTTGGATAAGCCAGAATTGATTGCCGGCGGTAAAAACTACATAGCGTCTATAGCTGGACAGGCGATTAAGGATTTGCGTGATCGCAATGTCCATTCCCGCGTCCAATCAGGGCTGGTAGCCGACGTAAAACAACTGCCTCAAGATCATTTCGAGCGCCTGCCGCTGCTTGAACAGACTGATTTATTCGAATTCAACATGTCGCCCAAAGAATCCGTGGAGCGCGTGTATGTCATCACCGCCACCAACAAAGAAAATGCTTACAACGCGACCTGCAGTTCTGCATCGGCTTGCGGCCTGGTGCAATTTACCCGTCCGACTTGGAACGCGCTTCGGAAATATTATCCGGAGGCAGGCCTGATCAGCTTTGAGGAAGGTGCGCGCAATCATGTGCAATCCATGACCGCGGCTGTCTTATTGTACGACTACAACTTGGCTGACTTAGTCCGTAAATACGGTCGGGATATCTTGAACGATCCCAAATTGGAGGAGTACCTCGCGGCATCCTATAATGGGAAGCCAGCCCGGGTAACCAAGTCGATCACGGCCGCTGTA
>MGJZ01000033.1:1346-17118 GCA_001794525.1 Candidatus Yanofskybacteria bacterium RIFCSPHIGHO2_02_FULL_50_12
TATGGTCAAGCTACGTTATCTCCAGCAAAACTCTTAAAATCCTTAAGAACTTCTTCGGCGTGCCCGTCAGGGTTTACTTTTTCGTAGATTTTGGCGATTTTGCCGGCTGGATCAATGAGGAACGAGGTGCGAAGCGTGCCCATGTATTCCTTACCCATAAATTTTTTCTTGGCCCATACGCCGTATTGTTTTACGACTTTCTTTTCTTCGTCGGCTAAAAGAGTAAAGGGGAGTTCATATTTCGCGGCGAATTTATCGTGGCTTTTGACCGAATCCACACTGATGCCGAGTACGGTCAACTTAAGTTTTTTAAAATCAGGCCAATTGTCTCGGATCGAGCAGGCCTCTTTTGTGCATCCGGGCGTGTCGTCCTTCGGATAGAAATATACGAGCACCCACTTGCCCTTACAATCCGAAAGTTTGTGGGTCTTCCCGTCCTGATCGAGTAGCTTGAGATCCGGTGCTTTCTGGTTGATTTTTAGTTTCATCATTGAAAATATTAAACTGTTTGATAAAATAGTCAAGAAATGAATCAGTTCGTTATTAAAAAGAAAGTATATGTCGGGATGTCGGGCGGAGTGGACAGCTCTGTCGCGGCGGCATTACTGAAAAAACAGGGCTATGATGTAGTCGGTGTTTTTATGAAACCGTGGCAACCATTCGACGACGAAAACTTTTGTTTATGGAAACAGGATCGGGAAGACGCGCTTCGCGCGGCTTCAGTAATCGGTATCCCACTCCTAACCTGGGATTTTTCAAAAGAATATAAAAAATCAGTCGCGGATTATATGGTAAGGGAATATCGAGCCGGCCGTACACCGAACCCAGACGTGATGTGCAACAAAGAAATAAAGTTTGGATTGTTCTTGAAACGCGCTTTAAAAGAAGGCGCTGACTATATCGCAACCGGACACTACATCCTCAAAAAGGGCAATCAGCTCTGGCAGGCCAAGGATAAAAATAAAGACCAGTCATACTTTCTGTGGACGCTTACAGAGAAGCAGATCGAGCGATCATTGTTTCCGATAGGCAACTATACCAAGCCTGAAGTACGTAAACTGGCCAAGAAATTCAAACTTCCCAATCATGACAAGAAAGACAGCCAGGGCGTGTGCTTCATCGGCCCATTGGATATGAAAGAATTTCTCACCGAATACATTAAACCTAAACCTGGCAAGATTCTCCTTCAAGGCGAAACCTTGAAGGAGATCGGTACTCACGATGGTGTATATTATTACACCATCGGCCAGCGCCACGGACTGAATATCGGGATTGGCGGCGGGCCATACTATGTAATCGGCAAAGATATAAAGAAAAATATTATTTATATGGGTGCTAATATTGAGGTTGCGACAAATGTCACTAAAGTTGGCGAAACAAACTGGCTTGTAAATATGCCAATTACAAATATTGATGTTAAGGTGAGGTACCGGACGCCGTCGGTTAAAGCCGTTCTGGCCAAAAATGGCGTGCTGAAATTTAAAAAGCCGGAGCGGGCGATCACTTCAGGCCAATCAGCCGTATTTTATCATGGACAACAGTTGCTAGGCGGTGGAATAATTCTGTGATAAGTTGAATTTAGTTCGGGGGTGCAGCATGGAACAGGGGTCGGCGCGTGCTCAAATTGAAAAGCTCGGTTCCGATTTTCTAAAGCATTTGACTTTATGCAAGAGCATCACGATTGATGCGAGCTTGCTGAGGAGGCGCTTGGGTTTATTGGAACAAATGGGAGCATTGGGTTGGGATTCCAGCATTCCAAAAGTTCTGGGTGTGTTGGATGAGGCAGGGGACCTTGGTTGCCAGATGATTCTCCTGGGTTTTCTGGATCGGAGGCTGATTGATCCCAATCTGACTGCATGCCAGTTGGGGAATAGGCTAGGCGATCTGTATGAGGAGTATCACGGCGATATCATCGATGATATCGAGCAAGCCAGGGTCTTACGAAAGCGACGCCAGTAGGCTGTCGCCGGTCATTTCTTCGGGCTTAGGCAGGCTCATAAGTTCCAGCACCGTCGGGGCGACGTCGGCCAAGATACCGCTCGCCTCGGCAAAAGATCGCCCGATCTCCTCCGGAGATCGGGCTTTTTCATATTCGCGCGCAACCAGATGAAACGGCACTGGGTTATCATCATGTCGGGTTTCTCTTTCGCCAGTACCTTTGTAAATCATTGACTCCGCATTACCATGATCGGCAGTGATGAGCATAATGCCATCTTTTTCCAAAACTTTTTGTTTTAATACGGCCAGCGCGCGGTCAACTGCCTCGACTCCTTTAACTGTCGGTTCCAAAGCGCCCAGATGAGCCAGCATATCGCCATTGGCGAAGTTGATTACGAACACGTCGTAATAATCTCGATCCATTTCCTCAACTACTTTTTGAGCGATATCCATTGCTCTCATCTCCGGGTGTGTCATCGGATTTTCGATCGATTCGATGAATAAGTCAGTTTCGCCGTCGAACGGCTTGTTATTCAACCCATTGAAGAAAAACGTCACATGGGCGTATTTTTCCGTTTCCGCGATATGGAGATGGTTTTTGCCGTTGGTGCTTAATACTTCGGACAGACAATTCTTAACTTCCGGCGGAGGGAAGAGGACGTGGGCCGCTAGTCCGCCAGCCGGCGGATCGAGATATCGAGTCATAGTCGCGATGTATAGATTTTCAGGGACCTTTTTGAGAAAAATATCAAAACCGGGTTCAATGAATACTCGGAGCAGTTGGCGCATGGAATCTTCGCGGAAGTTGAAAAATACGAGCGCGTCTCCGTCTTTGATTAGCTGTGAAGATACCACGGTGGCCGGGATAGCGCCGTCAGTAATATTTTGGCGGTAATATTCCTCGATGCTGGTAAAAATATCCTGCGCCGGCAGGCCCACGCCATTTACCAATAAGTTGTAAGCGGCTTCGGTAAGATTCCAATTACTGTTTCGATCCATCGCAAAATCGCGGCCGATGACCGTCGCCAAATTTTCTAGGCTGCCAATCTCATCCGAAAGTCGTTTTAAGGTGGAACCGCCTTCTTTTAATCCGGAATCCCGGCCATCAAAAAAGAGATGCAGCTTATGCTTGAGGTTATTATCATTAGCAAATTTGACCAGCGCAACCAGATGATCGAAATGGGCGTGTACTGCGCCGGAAGTAAGCAAACCGGCGATGTGGAGAGTACCACCGCTTGCCTTAATATGCTCAGCGGCTTCCGCCAGTGAAGGATTGGAGAAAAAATCCCCCATGCTGATGGCTTTATTGATCCGGGTAAGGTATTGAAAAATAATCCTTCCGGCGCCAAGGGTGAGGTGGCCGACCTCGCTATTGCCTGACTCGCCGTGAGTCATACCGACTGCAGAACCCGAGGCTTGGAGGAGGAGCGAGGGATAGTTAGCGGTAATTTCGTTGAGCGTCGGAGTATTCGCGTTCAAAATCGCGTTACCCGTCCGTTGAGTTGAGTGTCCCCACCCGTCCAAAATAGTTAATAGTACTGGTCGCATAAAATTAGTATAAAGTATTTAGTATTTTGTATCTAGTATAAAAATAAAACCAGGCATGGTTCCTGGAGAGAACCATGCCTGTCACCCAGACGTTGGCCGCGAGCACCTGCTCGGGAGGTTTTGAGGGATTAGCTCTGTCGACTTTTGCTGCTCGTTGGGAAGGAAGTACGTCGACTGGCCGGTGGGGGAGGAAACTGCCCTGATCATAGCACAGGTTGCGGCACCAGCCAATATTGTATATACTAAAGTCAAGTAAACTATTAATGTTAATTACCTTAATTCCATACCACTATGCTTGCCAATCTCAATCCGCTGATCGCGGCTATTTCCGCGTTACTTCCCGGTCTGATCATTGGGTATCTGATCCGTCAGATTCTCGCCAGTCGTAAGGTTAGCAGAGCCGAATCCCGCGCCGAAGACCTTCTTGCCGACGCAAAATCAAAAGCCCAGGATATTCTTCTTGAGGCTAAAAACAGCGCCCTCAAAGTATTAGAAGAATCAAAGAAAGAAGAGAAGGACCGTATGGCCCAGCTTTCGCGTATTGAGAATCTTCTGACAAAAAAGGAAAGCGAACTGGAACAGCGCGGCACGGAGTTAGCGAAAGAAAAAGAAGCTATTCAAGTCCGAGAAGAAGAAATCAAACATATTAAGGCTGAACTAGATCAGACTCGCGCGCGTCAGATCGCGGAGTTAGAGCGCGTGGCCGGGCTTAAGGGCGATGATGCCAAAGCCGAGCTGATCGCCAAAATCGAAGAGGAGTATCAAGAGGAACTGCACAAGCGAATACGCAGACTGGAAATAGAAAATAAAGAAGAACTCGACAAGCGAGCGCGGGAAATTCTTACCATCGCCGTACAGCGCTATGCCGGGTCTCATATCGGCGATACGATGACCACCGTCGTGAGCTTGCCGTCTGACGAAGTAAAAGGAAAAATCATCGGCAAGGAAGGACGCAATATAAAAGCAATCGAACGGCTGACGGGCGTCGATATTATCATTGATGACACGCCCGAAGCGCTGATTGTATCAGGATTCGATCCAGTGCGCCGCCAGATCGCTAAATCCGCCATTGAGAAACTCATCGCCGATGGCCGTATCCATCCTGGTAAGATTGAAGAAATGGTGGAAAAGGCCAAAAATGAAATCAACGATAAGATCAGGGAAGCGGGCGAGGCGGCATTGTTTGAAACCGGCATCGGGGCCGTCGACCCGAAACTTACTTATTTGCTCGGTCGCCTGGCTTTTCGAACCAGCTATGGCCATAACGTATTATTACATTCGGTCGAGATGACTCATATCGCCGGCATGCTGGCTTCCGAGCTCGGTGTTGATGTTATGGTTGCCAAAAAAGGAGCTTTATTCCACGACCTTGGCAAAGCGGTTGATCACGAAGTTCAGGGTACCCACGTCGAAATCGGCCGGAAACTGCTGCAGAAGTTCAACATGGATCCTAAAGTGATCCAAGCCATGGAAGCTCATCATGAGGAATATCCTTATTCCACGCTCGAATCGCGTATCGTTCAGACGGCTGACGCCATCTCCGGCGCGCGCCCAGGCGCGCGCCGCGATACCGTCGAAATCTACCTCAAGCGATTAGGTGATCTGGAACGGATTGCTAATAATTTCGATGGTGTCGAGAAGTCGTATGCTGTTCAGGCCGGCCGAGAATTGCGCATTTTCGTGACGCCTACTCAAATCGACGATCTCGGTTCAATTAAATTAGCCAAGGATATCGCCAAAAAGATCGAGGACGAAATGAAATACCCAGGCGAAATCAAAGTAAACGTCATTCGTGAGACCCGTGCTATCGAATACGCCAGATAGTAAATTTCCTGGGGTTTTCCACACCCCTATTGCAATTTCCGCGTAAAACCTAGAAAATACGAAAAGCGGTTGTAATTGGTCGATACAATCAAGTTTTCTAACAAGAAATCATCAAAAACATGGCAGATACGATAAAAAAGAGTCAGTTAGGCCAAATGCTTGGCGAAAAGATGGGTGTTTCCAAGAAGCAAGGCATGGAATGGGTTGATGCCTTCGTGGAAATCGTCACCGGCGCATTGCGCAAGGGTGACAAGGTCAACATCACTGGATTCGGTATTTTCAAGGTTGCGGATCGCAAGGCCCGCGAAGGCCGCAATCCGCGAACTGGAGAAACCATCCAGATCAAAGCCTCCAAGAAACCCCGCTTTACTCCCGGCAAGCTTCTCAAAGAAGCTATTGCATAGTCTTCTGATATATCGCGATATATCAGCATTAGTAAAACCCGCCGGAACGGCGGGTTTTACATGTAAATAAAAACGGGGCCCCTCCGATAGCCCCGTCCTGTTCTACTTTTTGCGAAGTTGAAGCCTTCCACCTTCGCTTGCCCTGGCAGCCCTCTTCGCCATTGTGCTCTCCTTAGGATTAGCATCAGCCCTGAGACGGAATCGGAGGTTACCGCCACAAAACGGGTGGGCTGAGCATTCACCCTCGTACCAAGCAAGTATAACGCCCGCGGAAAACTCCGCAAACTAAAGAGTGGATAAATCAGCGGCGAATGATAACGGACGTACCGACGTCAGCAAAAGAATAGAGACTGGACATGTCGGCATACGAGACATTCACGCAACCATGGCTCATGGGCCGGCCGAAGTTATTATGCCAATACGCGCCGTGGATATAATGACCGGCAGAAGTGATCTTGAGGTTCCATTTCGTGTTAGGCAAATAATAGTTTCGGCCGGCATACGCTTTTATGGGAATCTTTGATTGTATTTGAAATGTACCGACTGGAGTCGGTGTTCTCGGTAAACCGGATGATATTTTAAACTCGCCGACTTTGTATTGATCGCCATAGTAATAGCTCAACGATTGGGTGCTTAAATCAACCACGATCTTTTTTGGAAGATTCAAAGCGTTCGGAGGGATAGGCGCAGTTTGCGGTCCCATGGCCGGATCGCTGACCGGCAGTGGCTTTCCATCATCGCTATAAGCAATTTCTCCGGCGGATGAGGCAGAGGCGGAATAAGCAAACAAGAAGGAGAAGCAGATCGCGCCGAAGATTGCGTATTTCCTGATCATTCTTCCAATATAATGAGATGTAATGAATCAGGTGTGAATCTTGACTCAAATCCCTAACTCCCTATAATGGAAAATATGGTGAAGAAAATGACAATCGATACATTGGCCCGGATGACTCAAAATGAATTCTCGAGGGTAGATGAGCGTTTTGATAAAATTGATAATACGCTGCTGGAACTTAAAAAGGGTCAAGAACGCCTCCTTGAAGTTGTTCTCGATATACCCTCCAAAAAATCTTTTGAACGATTGGAAAATAAAGTTGATTCTATGGAGATTCGCCTAAGCAGAGTAGAAAGAAAAGTTAAATAAACCAAAAACCCCGTACGGGGTTTTTGGTTTATAGCAGAGCGGGTACGGGGAATCGAACCCCGGCCGACAGTTTGGAAAACTGCCGTACTACCATTATACGATACCCGCACTTAGGCCTACTGGCCTCAGCATTTCGTACATTCGAACTGCTGCTCTCAGTACTTCCTCACTCTCGTTCGGTCGTCGCCTTGGCTCCTCAACTGGTCGGGCCGCCGAGAATCGAACTCGGTCTACCTGATCCCAAATCAGGCGTACTACCGGCATACTCCGGCCCGATATAATGTACCCTCGGAGGGAATCGAACCCCCATCAAGACCTTAGAAGAGTCCTGCTTTATCCATTAAGCTACGAGGGCGTTTGTATAGTACTTCTTCTGGGGGGCTAACGGGAATCGAACCCGTGACCGCGCTGCCACAGAGCGCTGTGATAACCTCTTCACCATAGCCCCCACAATACCGATTATTATATCGCATTTTCCTCCATTAATCCAGGCTTGAAGAAGGTCAAAAAACGGCCTAAGCCGTTTTTTTCTTGGCGATCGCGTTGAGAATCTTTTCGACTTTGGCGATCGCATCGGGATCGTGGATTGACAATGGGGTGGCAGTCGGATTCAACTTTTTGAGTGCGGTGATGATCTTTTTCATCTGATCAGCCGGCACCATGTCCGACTTGCTTACGAATAGGTATTCCTTTTTATCAAGCAAGGCTTTATTGTATTTCCCGAGCTCGGTACGGATGGTTTTGTAATCAGTCTTCGGATTAGCGCTCTCAGCAGAAATCAGGTGAAAGAGGGTATTAGTCCGTTCCACATGGCGGAGGAATTTAATACCCAGCCCTTTTCCAGTAGCTGCGCCTTCAATGATTCCTGGTACGTCGGCTAAAATCAGATCGTAGTAGACACCTAAGTGCGGCTCCAGAGTGGTAAAAGCATAGTTGGCAACTTTTGATTTTGCTCTAGTTAGCTCATTAAGCAAGCTCGACTTACCAGCATTGGGTAATCCAATTAAACCTACGTCGGCGATCATTTTCAACTCTAGCCGAATACGGAATCGTTTACCCTCAGTGCCTTTTTGAAATTGTTTAGGGCTAGTGTTTAAGGAAGAGCGGAAATGGAAATTTCCTTTACCGCCATAGCCACCTTGAGTAATTAGGATCCGTTCACCGATTTTAGTGATTTCGTTATCCTCTTTAGTATCGAGATTATGGATCACCGTGCCCACAGGAACTTTGATTATAAGGTCATCGCCGGCCGCACCATCATTAAATTGACGGCCACCTGGCTTGCCATCGCCGGCGCTAAAAATTTTTGCATTTCGCAGGCGCGTCAAAGCGCCGAGGTCTGAAATACCTTCGGCAAACACACTGCCACCATGGCCGCCTTTGGCACCACTTGGCCCCAAGGACATGAGGTTTTTATTGAAAGCCACTGAGCCGTCGCCGCCGTTTCCGGCGATGACTTTGATGGTGATATCATCGATTAACATGGCAGTATATAATGACATGAAATAAGAGATTTGACAATTATCTGTTTCGAAGATAGGATAATGATTCAGGAGGTTCTTTTCATGCCTTGTCACAAAAATGAGCTGAAGATCCAAGCTGATCTTTTTGAAAAAGCCCAGATCGCTCGGCGGGACAGTAACCTTGTGATGTGGGCAACGCTGATGATCACCGCCGCGATTGTCTCGATGCTGATCATCGAGCTCACAGATTCCTCGTGGTTCCAGTTGGCCCTATTTATGGGCCTGGTTGTCCTCAATGCCGTTGCGGCTGCTGTGTGGTCACGGCGCAACGAGAAGGCATACCAGTGGTCGATCAAAAACTTGAAACTGGAACGATTCAGCGCCGCCTAGCACTTTGTGCAGGCGGCGTTTTTGTTTTTAATGTATACTATTCGCAACATGGATTTCGATTCCTATTACAAAAAACTTAATAAAGCCCAGAAAGAAGCCGTTGATACCATTGAGGGGCCGGTGATGGTCGTGGCTGGGCCCGGTACGGGTAAAACCCAGATTCTCACTCTGCGCATTGCTAATATTTTAAAGAAAACCCAGGTTGATCCGGAAAACATCTTAGCCCTGACGTTTACTGAGGCTGGTGCCAAAGAAATGCGACGTCGCTTACGGCTGATCGCAGGTCCTGCAGCGGATCGAGTGCGCCTCCACACTTATCATGGTTTTGCCGGTTCTATTATTTCAGAATTCGACGACCATTTTCCACATCTGGCCCGAGCACGGCAGATTACAGAAATCGAAGCCGAGTCTATTGTCCGAGAAATTTTGAAAGATAAAAAATTCTATAAACTCCGCCCTTCCGGCGACCCGGATCTCTATATTGCTAAGATCATCAGTGCCATCAGTGACTCTAAGCAGGAGGCCTGGATGCCGGAGATGGTCCGCTCGTTCGCCCGTGACGAAATCAACCGGGTAAGCACGGATGAACAGTGGCTCTCTACCCGAGGTCCGACAAAGGGTAAGGTAAAGGCAGAAGGTTTGAAACGAATCGAAAAATGCGAACGCACTCTTCTTTTTGCGGATGTTTACGAAGTCTATGAGGCAAAAAAGATATCAGAACGTCTGATGGATTATGACGACCTGATTCTCGAGCTGATATCGACTTTGCGGAAGGACGAGTTGTTGCTTCGTCTTTTGCAGGAGAAATTCCAATATATTTTAGTCGATGAGCACCAGGACACCAATGACGCCCAGAATACCCTCATCCGGCTGATTGCCGAGTTTTTCGAGAGCCCCAATCTTTTCGTTGTCGGTGACGAGAAGCAGGCCATCTATCGATTCCAAGGCGCCTCGGTAGAAAACTTTATGAGCTTTCAAAAAAAGTGGAGCGGTATAAAAATTATACGCTTAGAACAAAATTACCGTTCCCAGCAGAATATTCTCGATGCGAGTTTTGCCATGATTGAGAACAATTATAGCGAGGGACTATATCCGGAATTGAGAGTCCGCCTGCAATCGGAAGCAGAGGAGGAATCGAGGCCGATCGATATAGTCACCGCAGGAAATAATATAGCCTCTGACGAATATTTGATTAGTCAGATTAAAGAAGTTATCAAAAACCATCCGAAGCAAGTTTCCGCCGTGATTGTGCGACGCAACTCGGATGTACAGAGCGCCCTAGCTCTATTGGAAGAAAATAACATCCCGGCTATGGCCGAGCGAGGAAGTGATATATTTCTAGATCCATTGGGGATTATTTTCTTTTCATTGATTGAATTTTTGGCTGATCCATCTAAAACAGAATCGTTGGCCCGTTGTCTGGCATGCGGATTATGGGACTTTGACATAGATCAACGTGTGAATTTAATCAAATCCCTGAGAAGTGGCCGTGTGTCGAATATCGATAATGAAATTCCGGGTCTTGTATATTTGAGAAAGGAGATGATTCATAGCGGGGCGGTTGCATATCTAATTTTAGTCGGAGATGAATCAGGGATTACCGATATCGCCAGGCGTGATTCCGGCGCTTCGCAAATCTGGCGTGGAATCATTTCTCTTAGCCAAGAACTGGCTCGGCAAAATCCCGACAGTGCCGCGGATTTGATCAGAGCCCTGCTTAATTATCGTCAATCAGCAGGTACCCGGAAAATTAAAATCGTGGTGGGCCCACCGGACGCACTAGTTCGGGTCATGACTGCACACGGTTCCAAAGGACTTGAGTTCGACAATGTATTTTTACCGTATGCGGTTGAAGAATCGTGGCTGCCTCGAGGCAGAGGAGAATATTTTATCTTGCCAAGGCAAGATGAGGAGGCGGATTTGGCAGATGAGCGCAGGCTTTTTTATGTCGCGCTGACTCGAGCTCGATCTCGGGCGTACATCATATCTCCGCTCGAAGAAGGACCTCGCAAATTGACGCCCCTTAGATTCATCGAGGAATTGGATTCAACTCAGATTGCGCGTACGGAGCTTCCATCCTCAATAAAAAAGCTTCAAGAAAATCGGGTTTTACGTCCGGAATTTAAGCGCAAGTCGGAAGCCGTTGAGTATGCCAAGAGAACACTTGCCGGATATGGCCTCTCCGTTACTGCTTTGAATCATTTTTGCGAATGCCCGCTTAAATTCTTCTATAAGAGTATTTTACGCTTACCTGAACCTCCCACCGCCAGTTCCGAAAAGGGAAATGCGATGCACGAAGCAATCGCCAACGTATGGCATTTGGAAACAAAAACGGAAAAAACTATCGCCGAAACAATCAGTCAGTCCGTCAGAAAATATATGGAAAGCTCGCTTTTACCTTCGTATGATAAAGAACCGGCCCTGGAATCATTGTTGGAGGATGCTCCAGTAGTTGCCTCTGCTTTGCTGGCTCATTTTCAAGAAAAAGGAACTATTTCTACCGAAACCCGTCGAGAGGCCACTTTTAACAGCCAACTACTTCACGGCAAGTTAGATGCGGTAATCGAATCAGCCAATAGCATATTGGTATTCGATTACAAAACTCGCGAAGCCATGTCGGTCAATGCAATTAAGGGAAATACCAAAGATGCCGATGGCAACTATTTCCGACAACTCGTTTTTTATAAATTGCTTTTGATGGACGACAAGCAAGCGAGGAAGAAGATTGAACCCGCTCTGGTATTCGTAAAGCCTGACAGCAAGGGACGGTGTCCGGTCGTCTCTTTGCCGATTGAGGAAGGTGATCTTTCGAAAGTCAAAGAAGAAATTCGAATGCTTATAGAAAGCGTTGAGTCAGGATCATTTTTGGAATCCTCATGTGAACAAAAAGATTGCGAATATTGCGTGCTGAACCGAGCGTTTCAAAAAGAACCGCTTTCTTAAAAAAAATCCCGCACAGGGCATCGCGTATTTCAGCGACTCTGTGCGGGACTCCGTCAGGGCTAGATGTGCTTCAGGCCGAGCTGGCTCTCGAGACTTTTGATGTGAGCGTCGAGCTCGGTCGGCGTCATTGTCGCCATGCGTTCGTATTCGGCGACCTGATTGGAATCATCCGGATCTACGCCGACAGCGTGGAGATGGACGTCGCGCTCCATCTTGGCATACTCGGTGCTGGAAATGCCGGCGAGATGGAGGCACTCGTCGAGATCGAAGAGGGCACTCATCTTCAGAGTTTCCAGCAGATCCCACTTGCCGAGTTCGCCGGGACGAATTTGTCCCAGCATCGAATCGTATCCGATCTGGTTCGGATTCCGGGTGCACATTGCGATCCAGCGCAACCCCTCCTCTGAGACGAGATTCTGGGCACGGAGGTTTTCCGCGTGTCGCCACCAGAACTCAACGGCCTGCTGACGCTGTTGCTCGGTCACTTCCGGAAGTTGCAGTGTCATGTCTCTTCTCCTTGCGCCTCAGCGCTAGAAAAATCGGAAGCCAATCATTGCTCCCGGTGAACTGACGATTGGATCGTAAAACGGTGCGATGTATAGGTGGCGCTTCGAGTCAAACCGTAATTGATACTCGCCGCCAAGACGCAGGAAGACCAGTTCACGACTCAGATGAAGCCATTCAGCATGAAGTTGCCACACTGAATTCTGATCGATCGCAAAAGATGCTTCCTGGAATAACTCGCTCGGAATCTCCGTCGTGGATATCTTGAAATCGGCAACATAGATGAGTTGACGCCCAGCGATCTGCCTGAGTAGTACGCCGGCAGCCATCAGCGAGCGTTCAGTAGTGCCGCCGAATTGCAGCTTGAGCGTCGTATTGTGCACCTTAAGTGTTGGACCTAATCCAAACTCAAACTGATTGACGGCATTGTTGACCCAGAAGTACCGAGTCACGAGGTTAACCGTATTCCAGTCGTAGAACACGTACTGGGATACGTGACTTCCGCCCTTACCGTTCGTTAACGCTTCGGTCTCTCCAGAAACCTGCGCGTTTGCCGGAATAGAGGCGCTGAGGAACACCACGGCCACCAGAGTGATGAAAAAGTGTCTCATGAGAGCCGCCTCCAGACGGCAAGTTGTTAAAGAAGCCTATTCTGTATATTATACTCCTTTTTACATAAAAAGTCAATGCCAAAAATTGCTTGCAAAAGAATGATTTTTAGTTAGGGTTGATAGGAAGGAGGGGTGATGAGTAAAAAGCGTCAGACAGGCTGGACTACTGCGACTATGGCCGCCTACATGCATGGTCGGGCCATGAGTGCTATCGACCAAGTTGCAATGCTCGGAAAGCCGATCGCTCAAGTTGGTCAGGATCGAGCGACACGTGGCAGGAAAGCCCAAATACTTCAAAACTTGCGGGCATGTCTCGGATTGGGCAGGGAAAGAGATAAAAACGTTCTACCGTGGATCCGCGAGCGGAATGGATTACTGGTATACGGCTACTATCACCGATCGTGGTCTTGGGTACTGGAGTTGCTTAACTTCGTGAGCGAGGCTGATATCCCGCGACCGATGTATCACGCGATCAATGGACTGCTCTTTGGGTATCGTCTCGAAGAGATCCAGAAGTACATCGACAGGGAAATGAAGAAGAAACCAGCCCGCAAAATCAAAAAACCTCGCCGCGCGTGACCCGCGCGGCTTTTTTTTGTAATAAAAAAGTCCCTCTCCAGTTTGAGTTCAACTGGAGAGGGACAATGGTTAGTGCTGCCAGGCGAGGCGGAAGCCGGCCTGGATCTCCAGGCGGCGGCCATCATCGACTAGAGTGAGCATTTTGCTCAAGCGGACGGGGAATTCCGCACGCCATCGGTCGCCGATCTTCACGCCAAAACCGCTTTCAGCCCGGACGAGCCAGGCCTGATTGAAGCCGAAGGCGCCGGAGTCCCGAACGAGTTCGCCATTGGCGAAGCTGGCGAATCGTCCGAACGTGCGTCCCCAAGCGAGACCTTCCTTCAGGAAGAGTCCACGCTTGGGTGTAACACCCCGAGTCGGTGTGTTAAGTTGCGCTGTGGCGGAAGCCGACAATCCGCCGGGTAGATCCCGGCTGACCTTTGCGGAGAATTGTATGACGTCTCCGCGATACTCCGCGAGCGGCGTCACGCCGACCCAGGTCATGTCCAGACCGATGTTCAGGCCAGCCCTGCTTCCGTTCCAGCCGCCGGACAGATCGATCTCCCGCGCGTAGTTTGGTGAGAGATTGAATTTTCCCAGCGGTACGGAATGCCATGTGCCGAGATAGAAGCCGGAGACATGATACACCGTCGTTGATCCTTGCTGAACCGGCGCCGGATGAAATACTGCTCCATTCGAGCCGACATAGCTTGGCCAGGTGATGGTGTTTACGTCGATGCGCCAACTCTTGGTGCTATCAACCGGCAAGTCATCCAGTCCCGTCTTCACCCGTTTCGGACCGCAGCCGGCTGCAACGAGTGAGATAGAGGAACTCACCAACAATACCGCAGTACGTTGGACGAGCCGATACGCCCGGATGATCTGCAGTTTCACATCGACCTCGGTGGGATATCGGAATATTCCGACTGGCCATACGGTCAGCCAGGCATGAAATCGCCAATCGAGCATCGAGTGTTCCCATGATCCACCTAATTCAGAACTGCGGATCAGAAAATGGCCGAAGGTGAAGATCAATCCCAAGAAATAGAGGATCGTCCACGCTTGTGGCGCGAGAGGATCCATTGGGACCCTTCCTTTAGTCAAATCCGGCTTGTATCCTGCCGCTTCTTGAGCACGAGTGAACTCCTCATTCCGCGGAAGATGGCCAAGCATCTTGTTCGTGTACTCATTGCTCAGAAACTGGAGCGTGGGAATGTCACTGTCGGGAAGGGGCTCTCCATGAGCTCCCATGTTGTATCCAAGAGTTCCTTCTGCCCGCGCCCGTTTGGTTGCTTCAGTTAAGCGGTCAAAGCGCTTGAGAGTTTCGAAATACGCAAAGAGTGAATACTGCGGATCATCTACGATCAAGCGCAACGCCTTCCATTCCGCGAGCCTCTCCACGTGAGTCATTCTCGCATAGGCGCTGACATCCTCACTGCCAGCATTTCGGAACATGCGAAAGCTCGCGTGTCCGAACGCGATGGCGAGTATGGTACCCCCCACCACGTAGAACAGTCTTGTTTTCATACACTACCTTTCGTTGTGAAGGGACGTTCCAAAAACTTGTCTGCATATTGTACAATTAAATGTAGCATTAAGTCAAGCGTCAAAAAACAAATCCACACCTATACACTAGATGATTAAACAATGAATGAAGTATGATGTAGCAAGGAGGTGCTATTGGCCAAAAGAAAGTTCCTGTCTTTGCGGCAGCTTCGCAAACGTTCGCATAGAGGCGTCCGCTTCCGTAGCCGCCGTCGCAAGGCCCTGGGTTGACCCAGGGCCTCATTTATTCTTTTCTTATTTTCTGCTAGTTTATAAAAGTGAAGCATCAGGAGATACGCGATAAGTTTCTCAAATTTTTCGAATCAAAAGGGCACGCGATTGTGCCATCTTCGTCGTTGTTGTCGAATGATCCGTCGGTTCTTTTTACGACGGCTGGTATGCAGCAGTTCAAACTGTACTATACTGGCCAAGCTGATGTCGTGAAAGATTTCGAGTCGCTCAATACTGTTTCAATTCAGAAATGTATGCGCACTTCTTCAATAGATGAAGTTGGAGATACAACTCATGGTACATTTTTTGAGATGCTTGGCAATTTTAGCTTTGGTGGGTATTGGAAAAAAGAAGCTATTCAGGATGCGTATGATTTTGTGACTAAAGAGATAGATCTTTCTATCGATTATGTTTCCGTATTTGGAGGAGAAGAAAATATTCCGCCAGACACCGAGTCAGAAAATATTTGGAAATCAATTGATCCTGATATCGAAGTACGGCGCATGAGCCGAGAAGATAATTTTTGGGGGCCGACTGGCACCGAAGGACCTTGTGGTCCCTCAACTGAAATTTATGTAAAAGGTGTTGAGATATGGAATCTCGTATTTAATGAATATTATCAGGATACAGACAAGAATCTTTGCAAACTAGAAACCCAAGGCATCGATA
>MGJZ01000034.1:0-1071 GCA_001794525.1 Candidatus Yanofskybacteria bacterium RIFCSPHIGHO2_02_FULL_50_12
ATGATGGGATGGTTTTTGCTTACGCCGCCCTCGATAATCGCGCCGTTTTCTTTAACCTCAAAATCAACCTCCACCCGGTCGCCGGGAGCGGCCGGCCCTTCAGCGTCGGTTAAAACTGCCCGCGAGGCACGGACTGTTTCCAGAGTCTCATCTAGATCCATCGGCTCGACGGATACTTTGCGTCGAGCGATCTTAATCGTGTCTAGCGGCGGCAAAACTACTTCGGGAAACAATTTCAACTCGACCGTATAACGGAGCAGGTCGCGAGTATTATCCTTGATCGCCAGATTGGTCGCTTCAAGAACATCGGCATCCATTTCGGCGATCACCTGGCCCAGGCTGCGCTGCATAGCGGTTTCAAATGCCACTTCTAGAATCTTGTTTACGCCGACCTCCTTGCGGACGCGGTCGAGCGGAACCTTGCCCTTTCGGAATCCGGGAATTTCAAAATCGCCAGCGATCGCCTCTTCGGTTTCCCGCACGAACCGATCCAGGTCTTCCTTTACCAGTTCGACAGTAAGTTCAAGAACATCCGGCAGGGATTTTTTAGTCGTGAAAGTCATGCTTATTCGGTAGTTTCAGCTGTAGGAGTGTTTACTCCGCCGGCAGGTGCGGCCGGCTCTTCGGTCTGTTCGAATTTCAAATCTTCCTTAGGCGAGCGAACGTCAATCTTCCAGCCCGTAAGCTTGGCGGCCAGCCGGACATTCTGGCCTTTTTTACCGATTGCGAGCGAGAATTGATCGTCAGACACCTCAACCAGCGCATGCTTGCGCTGGTCGTCGATAATCTTAACGTCGAGCACTTTAGCCGGCGAAAACGCGTGTGCAATGAAGGCGGCGGGACTATCGTTCCAGGAGATAATGTCTATTTTTTCGCCTGAAAGTTCGTTGATGACCGTCTGGACGCGTACGCCTTTCTGACCCACCAAGGATCCGATCGGATCGATGCTTTCTTCAGTCGAGGCGACGGCGATCTTAGTCCGGGAACCGGCTTCGCGGGCAATAGCCTTGACCGCCACACTACCGGCATCGATTTCAGGAACTTCGACCCGGAACAAGCCCAAAACAAGTT
>MGJZ01000034.1:1127-12864 GCA_001794525.1 Candidatus Yanofskybacteria bacterium RIFCSPHIGHO2_02_FULL_50_12
AGAATCATAAAACGATAGCGCTGGCCGATGCGATAGTTGTCGGTAAACATCTGTTCGGCCGGCGGCAAAAGGCCGTTGGTTTTGCCGAGATCGACAAAAACCAGAGAACCCTCGCGGCGTTGAACCAGACCGCTGATTATCTCGCCCTCGCGGCCTTTGAACTCCGAGAAGATCGCGCCGCGTTCAGCTTCCCGAAGGCGCTGAATGATGACCTGTTTCGCAGTTTGGGCGGCGATGCGACCAAATTCCATTTTCGGCTCAAGCTTGGTGATGATTTCGTCGCCGACTGCGGCCTTGCTATTATCTTTTTTCGCATCGACTAGAAGGACATGCTTTTCAGAATTGAATTTTACTTTAGTATCCCCAGTTTCTTCAGGAACCGGCTCCTCTCCGCGCCGCAAGCGGCGCATGCCTTCCAAATCCTGAAAATCAGGCTTCTCTTCCAGGACTTTGGTCGGAAGCTGGCCGGTGATGTTGCCCTCCTCGTCTACGCCTTCCACCACGTAATGCACCTGGGTAATATCGAGGTGTCCGGTCTGGGAATCAAGCTTCGCCTTGATGATCTGGCCCTTCTTCCCGTACTGCCGCTTATACGCGGCCGCAATCGCCATTTCGAGCGTTTCAAAAACGCTCTCTTCCGAAATTCCTTTTTCCTCCGCTAGTTGTTTAATCGCCGATGCGAACTGCTTCGTATCCAACATGTTATTTAATTTTACTAATTTATTTAAAATTTGAGGCCCGCTCTCGCGGACCTTAATCAGAAACTACACATCGATGATACCAAAGGGATCTCCACAAGTCAAGTTTACGAAATTTCGGAATCGATATCCACAAAAAAGCATTTACAAACGGGGGTTTTTCGATACAGTGAGGCCACATGCCCAACCATTTGGCAACACAAAACGAGGATGCCCTCGAAAAAAAGCTCGAGGAAATCCGAGTTCAGGGGACGGAAGACGAATACCGCGACCGTGCGACAAAGCTCGGACTGCCATTCTCGGATTTGGCCAGCGCACCGATCGATCCTGAAGCCTTGGCCCTTCTGCCGGAAGAAATAGCACGCACGTCTCAATTGGTCGTAATCCTGAAGACGGGACGGAAACTCACGGTCGCTTGTGTTGACCCTTCATCAGATCAGGCAAAAGACGCGATCTCGGAATTGGAGAAGAAAGGATTCTCGATCCAGCTTTTGGCCACGTCTCCGGCCGGGTTGGAAAAGGCCCTTCAGCGCTATGTCTCATTAAAAAAGGCTGAAGCGTTTGAAACCGGGTCCGTTGAAATCAACGAAGAGGATCTTGAGGCCCTCCAGGACCAAGTAGCGTCAATTGGAGATTTAAAAAGCCGGGTCGCCGGGATTACGGTTACTAAGTTGCTCGAAATTCTCCTAGCCGGCGGCCTTAAGATCGGCGCTTCGGATATTCATTTCGAACCTCAAGCCCAAGCGGTTCGCTTGCGCTACCGCTTGGATGGCATGCTTCAGGACATCACCGACGTTGATGCCGCTTCCTACGCTAAAGTGGTCAATCGGATCAAAGTCCTGTCGCGCTTGAAGCTAAACATCCACAACGCTCCCCAGGACGGCCGATTTACAATCAGGCAGAAAACGGTCGATATTGAAATCCGCGTCTCCATTCTTCCCGGCGAATACGGCGAAACGATCGTCATGCGCATCCTGGATCCCCGAAGCATTAAAGCCAAGTTGGAAGACTTAGGTCTGCGGTCTGACCTTTTAGAGTCCGTCAAGAGCCAGCTTGAAAAACCTGTCGGGGCGATTATTACTACCGGGCCGACAGGCTCGGGAAAAACGACGACCCTATACGCCTTCATTAACTACCTTAACGATCCGGAGAACAAGATCATAACTATCGAAGACCCTATCGAATACCATATCCAGGGCATCTCGCAGACGCAGGTGAACCAGGAGCAGGACTACTCCTTTGCCAACGGTCTGCGCGCCATCGTCCGCCAGGACCCCGACATTATCCTGGTCGGCGAAATCCGGGACACCGAAACCGCCGAGATCGCCCTGAACGCGGCGCTCACCGGCCACTTGGTGCTCTCCACGATCCATACCAACGATGCGGCCGGCACCGTCCCCCGTCTTATCAATCTTAAAGTTAATCCCCAGATTATCGCGCCGGCCATTCGCATGGCCATGGCTCAACGACTGGTACGTAAACTTTGCACCGCCTGCGCCAAAGCCAAGACCACGTCGGCCCAAGAAAAATCGTTAATAGAAAATATCCTGCAGCCTATCGCCGACCGCATTCCACTGCCTGATATCCAGCTTTCAGAGCCGGTTGGCTGTAAGGCGTGTAATGGCAGCGGATATAAGGGACGCTTGGGCGTATTTGAAGCATTCGCGATAACCCCGGAAATGGAGAAGCTGATTCTGACAAATCCAGCCATGTCAGCCATTCAAGAATTGGCAGTAAAGGAAGGAATGGTCACTATGAAGCAAGATGGTTATTTGAAAGTAGCGCAAGGAGTCACCACCATGGAAGAAGTCGATCGCGTGGTGGGATAGCCCCGACATGCGTCGGGGCAGGGAGAACCTTTATAATCTGTAGGCAACGGCCCGGTTTTCAAAAAAACGGGACAGAATAATTCTGAGGTGCGGCCCAGCGATGCCAAACCACCCGTCAAGTCAGTATTCCGATTGGATCATGGGTTTAATTATGGATCCAATTGCCTACAGGTTATAGGGGTTCTCCAGAAAAGAGAAAGCCCGTATACCGGGATTCTTACCCCTTATTGTATCTCAAAATGGATACTCATGTCAAGCCCTCAACAATGACGCCAAAAGCGGTCCTAGACGACCAGCTGCTTGACCAGGCCCTGCGGCCCAAATCGTTCGACGAATACATCGGCCAGGAGAAGATCAAATCGAATCTAAAAGTGCTGATCGGAGCGGCCAAAAAACGCAATGAGCCCATCGAACATCTCCTTCTCCATGGCCCTTCCGGCCTGGGCAAGACCACCCTCTCCTATCTTATCGCCAAAGAGCTCGGCACCTCGATTAAAATTACCTCCGGCACCGCTTTGGAAAAAGCCGGCGATGTGGGCTCGATCCTGACCGGCCTCTCGGACGGAGACGTCCTGTTCATCGACGAGGTCCACCGCCTGAACAAGAACATCGAGGAAGTGATCTATCCGGCCATGGAAAATTTCCGGCTCGACATCGTCATCGGCAAAGGCAACGGCGCCAAAACTCTTCAGATCGATCTGCCTCGTTTCACCCTCATCGCCGCGACCACGAAGATCTCGCTTCTCTCGGCCCCTTTCCGATCGCGATTCGGGGTTAACTTCCGTTTGGACTTCTACACGCCCGAAGAGATCGGGGCGATTATCGGACGGTCTGCTTCCCTGCTGGGCATCCAGGTCGAACCGCCGGCCGTCCAAGCCATCGCCGCGGCAGCCAGATCCACGCCTCGGGTGGCTAACAGATTATTAAAGCGCGTTCGAGATGTGGCTCAAATGAAGAATACTGAAATCATTACGGCTGACCTGGCTTCCGAGGGTCTAAAAATGCTAGAAATTGACGATAGGGGTCTTGAGGAAACCGACCGAAAAATTCTTCTTACCATCGCTGAAAAGTTCAAAGGTGGACCCGTGGGGCTTAAAACGATCGCCGCGGCCATCGCCGAGGAGGAAGCCACGATCGAAGACGTCTATGAGCCATATCTCATGCAACTGGGCATGCTCGCGCGCACACCCAAAGGCCGCGTCCTCACGCCATTCGGCTATGAGCACATCAAACTCGCGCCCCCAAAGAACACGTTAGCATTGTAATTCCATGAAAGAACCCAAAATCGAAAAACTAGAACAGCCGTTATTGAATCTTAAAACCAATCCCGAGGAAGCTACTACGGCGATGGTAAAAATAGAAGGGCCAGACTGGCTTGAACATCAGGAAAATTGGATAAGAAATCTTAAATCCACGGAACACACACTCAAAGGAGCCCTGGAATGGTTGGCGAGTAATCCTTCTGATGACTCCTTTGTTGTTTACGGCTTGGGCGGAAATCATCGATACTACGTGGACTCGGATGGCACGATTAGATTTTCAAGCAGACACTCTTTGCCTAAATACGCAGAGATGGCGGAGGAATTAGGTTTTAAAGTTCAATGATTATTTTGGGCATTGATCCAGGGACCACGCGGATCGGCTACGGAGTTGTGGAATATGAGCGCAGTCGTATTACCTGCTTGGCCTATGGCGTTATTGGCGAGACAACCATAAGCCGTTCGGATAATCTCCTGGGTGTTGAACGTGAATTAGGCAAGCTTATCGAAACTTACAAACCGGATACGATCGGCATCGAGAAGCTTTTCTTTTTTAAAAATCAAAAGACCGTAATGGCAGTCAGCGAAATGCGCGGCGTGCTCCTGCTTACTATCGCCCGCCACGGAATCCCGGTTCAGGAGTTTACGCCGCTTCAAGTGAAGCAGTCGGTGAGCTCATACGGCAAAGCCGATAAGCAGCAGGTCCAGCGCATGATGCAGATGTTGTTGAATCTAAAGGAGCCGATCAAGCCCGACGACGCGGCTGACGCGCTGGCTATTGCAATTTGCTGCTCGCATACTAATATAGTTCCAATATAACTACTCTTGTTTGTACATCGGGTGATTTCCACTGGTGATCCCCGATTCCAAAGAAGATCAGGTTCGGACATGAGCGAAGAAATGTATCGTCTCGATGATCAAGTCGGAGAGGAAGATGACAGTGACATAGATCTTGAGGAAGATGATGACCTGGATGATGACGATCTCGAGGACGATGAAGATGAGAGCGATGAAGGCGAGGATAAGACACTCGGATAAAATAAAAGACCGGTCGCCTGAGACTACCGGTCTTTTATTTTACTTTCAGAAATTTTCCTTTTCCGACCTGTATTTTATCCCCTGATTTTACCTCATGGTTCCATTCCTTAACTATAACCCCATTTACCTCTATGGCTCCTTGGTCAAGCAAGGATTTTGCTTCTGATTTTGAAGAAAGAATTCCTGCAATTACGGTAGTGACCGTCTGGCCAGCGCCAGATACCTCTTTCTCTTTTCGAGATTCGCCTAACGCATTTTCGCCGTGAAACATCCGAACAAACTCGTCCGCCAAATCTTCCTTGAACGCGCGCGGATCTTTTGGCGTCTCTCCTGTCCCATGGTGTGCATCAATCCAAGAGCTAGGCTTTTCCGTGCATAATTCAGCGACTTCTCGCAACATACCGTCATCAAAAGCGAGTACCTTTCGCCTGATCTCGGCCGGTTCATCGCTCACCGCGATAATCTCCCCTTCCGACTTTGACATCTTCTTACCCCCCGCGCCTACTAACAGTTTTGTTGCAAAAACCAACTTCTCTTTTCCTAAAAGTTTCCGCTCAAGATCACGACCCATTAGCATATTGAATGTTTGATCATTGCCTCCCACCTCACCGTCTATTTCCATCGCCACCGAATCATAGCCCTGCATGAGAGGATATAGAAATTCGGGGACGCCAAGAAAAGCGCCTTTGTCTTGCCTCTCTTTAAACATGCTCCTGGTCATGAGCTCCAAAGCGCTTACATTGCTGACTGCTTGCAAGAATTTACCTACCGTCATTTTGGAAAGCCAAGTGCTGTTGTATTCAACATCAAATGACCCTTTCGGCAGGACTTTGTATACTTGTTCGAGATAGGTCTCCATATTTTTTTTCACATCTTCTTTGCTAAGAGGCTTTCGGGTTTCACTTTTTCCGGTCGGATCACCTATTTGGGCCGTAAAATCTCCGATCACAAGTACGGGCCGATGTTTTACGTCTGAAAGTTGCTTTAAAAAAAGAAGTGGGATGATATGTCCTAAATGTAAGTCTGGACCCGTAGGATCTATCCCCAAGTAAACTCTTAAACTTTTTTCTTCTTTTATTCTTTTCCTGGCCTCTTCCTTAGAGGGCCAAATATTTGGCCTGCCTTCAAATTGCCCGATCCTTCTGGTTAACAGTTCTTCTATCTGGGCGTCGTCTCTTTTGGGAGTAAGTCCGAACATATGAAATTCATTTTAACAGTCCATCATGGCCTTGTAAATACACTGTTTTTGTGTCATTATGATGCGATAGATTGATGATTAAGCTTCCTCTGTTGTCGCTGTGGTCCGGCCTGCGTCGGCGGCTGTTCTGGCCCTCATGGAAATCCATCGGGCTGTTTTTCGCATGGATCCTGGTTTTGGGCTCTATCATGTTCTTTTCGGCGTTCATCTACTTGGAGCGCACCCTCCCCGATCCGGAATCGATCGCCGCGCGGCGGATCACGGAATCGACCAAGATATACGACCGGACCGGCGAGGTTCTGTTATATGACATCCACGGCGAAGAGAAGCGCACTGTGATTCCGTGGGACCAGATCCCGGTATCAGTTAAGAACGCCACGCTTGCCTCCGAAGACAGCGGCTTTTATAGCCATGGCGGATTTGACGTCCGCGGCATCGCGCGTGCCTTTTTTAAAGATATCGCGGAACTAAACCTGGCTCAGGGTGGCTCAACCATCACTCAGCAGCTGATTAAGAATGCCCTGCTTGGAAAAGAGAAAACCCCGACCCGAAAACTCAAAGAGCTGGTTTTGTCGATCGAGGTGGAACGGCGCTTTAGTAAGGATGAGATCTTTTGGATGTATCTGAACGAAATTCCGTACGGCTCCAACGCCTATGGCGTCCAAGCGGCTGCCAAAACCTTTTTCGGCAAGGACGCCAAAGATCTTACGCTCAATGAATCAGCCATCCTTACCGCTTTGATCAAAGCCCCGAGCCGCTATTCCCCATATGGCGGCCGCGTGCCGGAGCTTATGGCCCGGAAGGATGCGATCCTGGACCGGATGCTCGACTTGGAATTCATCTCCGAAGAAGAGCACCGCGACGCCAAAGCCGAAACGGTGGCATTCAAAAAAAGCACCGAGAGCATCACTGCCCCTCACTTCGTGATCATGGTGAAGAACTACCTGGAAGAACAGTATGGCGCGGATGCGGTGGAGAATGGAGGATTCACTGTCATCACCACTCTAGACGTTGGACTTCAAAAGGATGCCGAAGAAACCGTTTCCAAATACGCGGCGATCAACAAGCAACGTTATCAAGCATCCAACGCCTCGCTTGTTTCCATCAACCCAAAGACGGGAGACGTATGGGCATTGGTCGGTTCAAGCGATTATTTCGACACAGCCAATCAGGGCAACTTTAATGTAGCCGTCGACGGGCCGGGCCGACAGCCGGGATCCGCATTCAAGCCGTTCGCGTACGCGCTCGCATTTGAAAAAGGATACCCTGATTCGACAATTCTTTGGGATTTGAAAACTGAATTCAATCCGTACTGCTCGCCGGACAGTTCCCAGTCGCGCGACCGGTACGGCTTGCAGTGCTACCACTCGCAGAACTACGATGGCCGCGTCCGCGGCCCAGTGACTCTGCGTCAGGCGCTTGCCCAATCCCTCAACATCCCTTCTGTAAAAACTTTGTACTTGGCCGGCATCAGCGACACGATTGCCCTAGCCCAGAGAATGGGCATCAGCACTCTCACCGACCCGGATCGCTACGGCTTGTCGCTCGTACTTGGCGGCGCTGAAGTCCACCCGATCGATCTAGCATCCGCGTATGGAGTATTCGCTAATGATGGCGTTTATAATCCCTGGCGCATTGTTTTAGCGGTTAAAGACGGCAACGGCAATGTCATGGAACAAGCGGAAGATGAATCCAAGCGTGTCCTCTCGACCGACGTCTCGCGGCTGATAGCAAGCGTCTTGTCTGATAACGCGGCCCGAGCCGGCACCTTCGGCTTTAATAGTCCTTTATATATTCCTGGCTGGGAAGTGGCCGCAAAAACCGGCACTACCCAGGATAACCGAGACGCGTGGGTGGCCGGCTTTACGCCCTCGATCACGACGGTGGTTTGGACCGGCAACAACAATAACAGTCCGATGACACGCCAAGGCGCCGGTATCAGCGCCTCCGGTCCTTTGTGGAGTGAATTCATGCGCAAGGCGCTCGCCAAGGTGCCAAATGAATCATTTGCCCGGCCCGGACCCATGAGCGCTTCCAAAGTAATGTTGGACGGGACTCTCGGCCCTCAGCCACACGAAATTCTTTATTATGTGGATCGGAGCGATCCGCTCGGTCCTTATCCGGCCAACCCCGGAGAAGATCCTCTTTTTAATCATTGGGAGTGGTCGGTAATGGCGGCAGTCTCCGTTCCTGAACCCCAGCCGGAACCTGGCCAATCGCCTCAGCCGATCGGCCCGGAACCGACGCCTACTCCTCTCCAGCCGGAAGCTACCGAATAATAACCTGGCGGTACTTTATATTGCGTTCTCGCAATACTCGATACAGCTCCGCGCTATGGAAAATAAGTTCTTGCGCGACTATTTTTTCGTTGGTTTGGATAATTAAAGTGCCGTTTTTTAAAGTGGCTGAAAACAAAATGCGATCAAAGACGGGTCCGAACACGCAACGCATCGCCTCTCCAATCGCATTATTTAGTTCATTGTGCGTCTGCTGCTGCTTGGTGAGCGCTTGCTGTCTTTTCGCTACAGTAGCGCCGATCCTCCTAAACATTTTAGGTTCGTAACGGCATAATAAGGTATACCATGCCATTTAGATCACTTGGTCTGATCACTAGCGGGCTGCCCGGCCCGGTATATTCCAGCACCACATCGCTTGTGGCGATATTTTTCAGTCCATCCAACAAATACTGATAATTAAGCGATATTTCAAAGGGATCGTTTTTTAAAATGGCTGGCACAGTCGTTTCAATCTCCCCTTTGTCTGAATTTTTGGCGGTAATAAGGAGAGTGTCTTCTGTACATCCAAGTTTGATGTCTGAAATATTCGATGAGAACAGTCCTGCTAAACGGGTATTTTTTTCCAGGTCTTCTTTTTTAATAAGCAACCTGGATACGAATTTTTCCGGAATTACTTTTTTGTAGTCAGGGAAAGTACCGTCTACCACCCGCGATACAAGCTCGAAGTCATCATTAAGAAAAACTATTTGATTATCGCTGTATTTTATTTGCAACTCCCCTTCTAGTTCCCCGGCTATGCGAATTAATTCAGTGATTGTATTTCGCGGCAAAATAAAAGATAATTGGTCATTTCCTTTAAACGGGATAATTGTCTCCGTAAGTCTGAATATATCAGTGGAAGCAAATGTGGCTTTATTATTGTTTATTTGAATATAAGCGCCGGCAAGTTCCGGCCGAGCTTCAGATATTGCCACGGAATCTAAAATAGTAATCAGTCCGTTTTTAAGGCTTCGGGTGTTTATTGAGGCGACGGCTGGTGTTTTTAATTTAGGAATTATTGGAAAATCCTTCGGATCAAAACCAAGAATATTGGTTTTGTAATTTTGTGAATTAATTCCAAGAATATTGTTTTTAGTGGTAAGAGTTATTTTTTCATCAGTTACGGCCGAGATAAAATCATTTAAGATTCTAGCTGGCACCGCAATTTCCCCCACTTCGTCTATTTTCGCCCCGACTGACATATTAATACCTATCTCCAGATTAGTGGCTGACAACTTCAACCGGCCATTCTCTGTTTTTATAAGAATATTATTAAGAATTGGTAATGAGGTATTTTTTGCTACTATCTTCTCTGTTATACCTAGAGCTTGTTTTAGATTTTTTTGATTAACAACAATTTTCATTAGTAGTTATTATTAATTACTTTACTTTATTACTACTATTACATTTGTTTATATGTGGGTATTTAGTTTAAATAATGAGATTTATATGAATTTTTATCATATATAACATTAAATAAAATGTGGATGAGTATTAAAGATAAATAGGATAAAAAATGACAACTAACAATAAAATTATTTTTATCCAATTTTTATCTTCATAATATTCACATCTTTATCTACTTTTCAAACGAATTATATACACGCTCTTTAATAAGAATCAACTCCTGTTTTAAAGGCTCATCAATAGCCGCTTCGGCTCGTATCTTCTCACAAGCATGGATAACAGTCGAGTGGTCGCGGCCGCCGAGCTTCTGGCCGATTTCTGGGAAAGATAGTTTAGTCTCGTCGCGCAGTAAAAACATCGCTACTTGGCGAGGTTTTACCACCTCTTTCTTACGACTACGCTTAATAAGATCGTTTGAGGTGATGCTATAAAAATCAGCTACCGCTTTCAATATTGTTTGAGGAGAGGTTTTCCGGTAAGGGGTATTTAGGTAGGTATTCAGGATATTCTTAACTTCCTTCAAGTCGGGTACTCGGTTGTATATCTGTGCAAAGGCTAATACTCGGTTTAATGACCCCTCCAATTCACGCACGTTCTTTTGGATGTGAGTGGCGATGTAAATAAGGACATCGTCGGATAGGTCCCCGTCCTTGCTATCTATCTTTTGCTTCAAAATTGCGAGTCGAGTTTCAAAATCCGGCTCACTGACATCCGCGATCATGCCTCCTTCGAAACGGGAGCGGAGACGCTCCTCCAAGGCGGGAATTGCGGCCGGAGGCCGGTCGGAGGAAAGAATAATCTGTTTGTTCCGGCCATAGAGCTCGTTAAAAGTTGAGAAGATAATATCCTGCGTCTTTTCTTTTCCTGCGATAAACTGAATATCGTCAATTATTAGGAGGTCCAAGCGGGCATAATGGCTTTTTAAATCCTCGATGTTCTTATTCCGGATAGCCTCAATAATATTAGCGGTAAAACGCTCAGCTGGAATATATAATACGCGCCGCTCTTTGATTTCCGTAATTTTGTTCCCCACCGCCTGAAGCAGATGGGTTTTTCCAAGACCGACGCCGCCGTATAAAAAGAGAGGGTTATAGAGCTTGCCGAGGCTTTTAGTGACGGCCAAGCAGGCCGCGTGGGCCAGTTCGTTATTGGATCCGATGACGAAAGAATCGAATGAGTATTTTCGGTTGAGGTTGGTATTCTTGTCAATATCGGCATCTAAAGGCGCTTCGGACGTGGCTTCGAACTCCTTGTCCAGGATGATCTTGGAGATGTCTTGTTTAATAAGCTCCGGCTTGGGTTTGCCGATCGAATACTTAACTTCTCGTATTTCCGGCGAGAGATTCCGGATAGACTGCAGGATTTTCTTGTTGAATTTGTTTTCGAGCCACTCTTTGATGAATCCGTTCGGCACGCTTACAAAGATTGAGTTCTTATCGCGTGCGACGACTGCCGTATTCTTGAACCAGGTAATAAAATTGGCGCGCGACAACGAAAGTTCCATCTCGCCGAGCACCGCCTTCCATAGTTCTTCGTTCGACATCATCTAAAAATAAATCTATTCCAACCATTATTACCGAATAAAAAAATCAAGCAATCGGAGAAAGAGTTGATATACTGTTCATAACTCTGCGCTTCTCACCCCCGACTCAATCCGGTATAGCAAGCGTGTTGGAATAGTAAATATTGACCCCGGCTTTTAAGTACGGTAAGGCAGAAATTTTTTAAAAAAAGTGTCAATTTGACCCGACTGATAAAAAAATGTAAGCTATACTTATTAATTATAAACATGAGAAGGACACTCGCTTCAACATTTCGGCCAAAAAAGAAAAAAAGAAAGCGTAAACACGGCTTTCTTTCCCGGACACAATCTCGTTCTGGACAGAAGGTCTTAAGCCGTCGACGGCAGAAAGGCCGGAAGAAGCTGACGGTTTAAGAAATATCGAAATTTCGAGTTGTGGCGCTTTCAAAAAACAATCGATTGCGCAGAAAACGCGATTTTGATGCCGTATTCAAAGAGGGTCGCACGGCT
>MGJZ01000034.1:12876-15046 GCA_001794525.1 Candidatus Yanofskybacteria bacterium RIFCSPHIGHO2_02_FULL_50_12
CTGTTCATAAAATTCCGAAGATCTCCGTCGGACCAGCCTCGATTCAGTTTCGTGGTAAGCGCTCGAGTGGTCAAACGGGCGGTCGTACGCAACATGATGAGGCGGCATCTTTCTGAGGCGGTTAGGAGCCGTCTGCCTGTGCAGGCAGGACAGGCCTATGACGTAGCGGTGATAATCACCAAGCTTCCTCCGGAGGGGCTGCCGGCCTTGCGGGACGATCTTCTGGCCGTATTGCGTAAGGCATCTATTCTATGAAATCAGCGGCGCACGCATCAATTCGAGGATACCAGCTTCTGATGGACGCATTCAGGCGGCTGCAAGTGCCTGTTTTCTGGTACTCCACTTGCAAATTTCACCCTTCCTGCTCGGAATATTCAACCATTGTTATTGAACGAGACGGCCTTATGCGCGGCGGCCTTAAGTCGCTTTGGCGGATCATGCGCTGTAATCCACTGTCAGCAGGCCGTGTCGACCTCCCTTAAGCCATGGAACTTCGCAAACAAATCTTCTATATCCCGCTCTTTAACCTCCTCATCCTTCTCTTTGACGTTATTCCGGGGCATGATTTGGGTGTTGCGATCATCGTTCTCACCATTCTCATTCGCTTGGTTTTCTTCCCGCTCTCGATCAAAGCCCAGCGATCCCAGCGGGCCATTAATCTTCTGGCGCCGAAGATCAAGGAAATAAAGGAAAAATTCCAGAAAGACCAAGCGGCCCAAGGGGCGGCGATCATGGCGCTCTATAAGGAACATGGCGTGAATCCGGTCGCCGGATGCTTGCCCCTGCTCATTCAGCTGCCGATCCTCATCGCCTTGTATCAGGTATTCATCGCCGGCCTTAACGTCGAGAGCCTCTCCCTGCTCTATCCGTTCATCCCTAATCCGGGTACGATCAACCCATTTTTCCTGGGTGTGATCGGCATCACCAATCCGAACCGCTGGATTGCCGTTTTGGCCGCGGCAATGCAGTTCGTGCAATCACGCCAGAGCCTGGCGTACATGAACGCGGCCGGATCCCCGGATCCGCGCGCAGCCATGCTCAACAAGCAGATGATGTATCTTCTGCCCGCGTTCATTATCGTCATCGGTTGGAATTTGCCGGCCGGCCTGCTATTATACTGGGTAACTACCACTGCCGCCTCCCTGGTTGAACAGTGGTATTTGAAAAAAACTTCATGAATCCCGAACAGAAAACCCTAATTCTCGAGGCAACGCAAACGATCGTCCAGTCTATGAACGTGGATTGTCGCGTCGAACTAAAGGAAGATGTCCAAGACGGCAAACAGGCCGTTACTGTTTCGATTTATACTCCGGATAATGCCAAATTTCTCATTGGCAGGAACGGCCAGAATCTCCAAGCCCTGGAGCATATCGTTCGGGCCATTTGCTCCAAAGGAGCCAGTCCTGGCCACACGATTTTAATTGATGTAAACGACTACCGGAAACTTCGGGCCACACGCGTGCTGGAAGTGGCCAAGCAGGCTGTGTTAAGAGTCCGTAACTCCCGGCGAGCTGAAGCGCTCATGCCGATGTCGGCCTACGAGCGCCGTGTCGTGCACACGGAACTGGCTTCTTTGCCGGATGTGGCAACCGAGAGTATCGGACAGGAGCCCCAGCGACGCATAATAATCAAGCCTCTGAATATTTAAACTTAGAACTCTTAAATTTGCTAAAATAAACGCTCGCCAGAGGCGAGCGTTTATTTTAGCCGTATGGCATGGATCCGATGGTCAGCCTTGCTGACCAAGACCAGGAAATCTTCCAAGCGGGATAGAAATACCCGTTCCGGTGCAAAGACGAGGTCTCCGGTCATAGTTTCGGCCGCCATGCTCTCCAAGTCGACATGCTCAATGCTGATCCCCTCGTTCTGCGTAGCCGCGCAAATGATCGAGGAGCCGCTTTGATGCCAAGCGCAATGGCCCGCCGAGGCATGGATCGGCAAAAGCTTTTCTTTGCCCGATAGCAGGGATCGCACGCGGAGCTCGGTTCGATAATCCGCTGTCCGGGAATACAGAAGGCGCGTGCCGTCGGCAGACCACAGAACGGCGAGGCGCGGCTGGCCCGACAAGACTTTAGTGAGATCGCCCTCTTCCGACAGCATATACAGGTCGGCATGTTCATGTCCCTGGGAAATGAGAGAGATTTTGTCCGGCGCGGGCCAAGAGACCGAA
>MGJZ01000035.1:0-5533 GCA_001794525.1 Candidatus Yanofskybacteria bacterium RIFCSPHIGHO2_02_FULL_50_12
TGTCTCTCCCAAGTAACACTGGAATTTTGCTGGATTTCTGATATCATAATGGGTGATGCAAAAACAGCACACATCAGGATCTAAACTGGCGGACTTGCTCCGGTTTGGGGTCTATTTGATTGCTTTAGTTGTCCCCCTGGTCATTTTCAGAGAATTCCTGTCGCCATTTCATTATGGAAAGGTAATCGTCTTTCGATCCCTGCTTGAAATCATGGGCGCGATGTATCTCGTGCTCGTGTTGAAGAATCGATCTTTTCTGCCCCAGAGAGACAGGATTTTCTGGGGCTTGGGTATATTTACGCTCGTTTTTGCTTTAACGACGGCAACTAGCGTACTCCAGTATCCCAGCCTTTGGGGATCCCTTGAAAGAATGGGCGGCCTTTGGACGTTCCTTCATTACTTTCTATTTTTCGTCATTGCCCGCGCGGTCCTGACTAAAGATGAACACTGGCAGCGCGTATTGGATATTACAATTGTGGCCGGCGTATTGTCGGCGTTCTACGGCTTCGGACAAAAGACGGACAGCGATCTTTTTCTCGGTTCCGGCGGGCGTGAAAGAATATTCGGTACGATGGGCAATGCCGCCCTATTTGCCGGGTACGAACTGTTTGTGGTGTTCCTTTCTTTGATGCAATATTTAAGGCCCGGAAACAGCAGCCGCCGGAAGGCCTTTTATGCGGGCGCATTCTTGATCAGTTCTATTGCCCTCATGATGACGGTGGTCCGCGGCTCGGTCTTGGGCTACGGGGTGGGATTGGTCACATTTGCTTTCTTGTGGATGCGGCATGCCCGTGCTCGATTCGGTAAGATCGCGTTCAAAGCTCTTTTAGCCGGAATCGTTATTTTTGTCGCCTTCTCGGTATTGTTCAGAGATTCTTCCCTCGTGAAAAGGTCCCGCTATTTAAGCAGGATTACTGACTTGAGATTGTCCTCACCGACCGTGATGACCCGTTTTTGGGCCTGGCAGGTCGGTATTAAGGGTTGGGTTGAGAGTCCGCGGACCATGGCGGTAGGCTGGGGTCCGGAAAATTTCAATATTCCCTTCGCGAAATATTTCAATCCTAAATTTTATGCCGGCATCGGATCGGAAACACACTTCGATCGGGCCCACAACATGTTTGTTGAAATTCTGGTCACGATGGGAATCGTGGGTTTACTCGCGTACCTCAATATATTCGTTGCTTTATTCTCGTCTCTAAGAAAGCTGTCTCAAGAGCGCAGCCTTATGATATCAGGGATTGGCTTAACTGCTGCCTTAGTCGCCTATATCATCCATAATTCTTTTATATTTGATACTGCCGCAAACTTGGTGGCCTTCTTCATCGTCGCCGGATACATCGCGCATATAAGCTCAAGCCAATCTGAACGTGTTTTTTCAACCGCGCCCATTATCCGAAATAAAATTCTGATGGGGCTGATTATCACCGGCCTCGTAGTCTCTGTGCCGATACTTGTCTATCGGACGAATATCGTCCCAAGCAAGGCTAACTATGCGACTACCAGGGCTATTGTCGCTGGCTGGGCAAAGGATGTCCCCGGCGCGTTTGAAAAATACCAGGAAGCATTGTCGTACGACGTGCCCGGAAAATACGAATACCGGCATCGTTTCGCGCAATACTTAGTAGGAGATGGGGGCCCAAGCGTCCGCGAACAGAGCGTTCGAGACGCGTATATCTATCTGCTTGGGGAAATTGACAAAAACATCCAAGAAAATCCGATTGATCATCTGCCGCATCTGTACGCTTCCCGCCTCAATATCTTGCTGGGAAAAGATGATCCGAAATCTCCGCACAACGACTTAGCGTTGGAACATTCGAAAAAAGCGCTCGAACTTTCGCCAGCGTTTATCCGAACGTATTATGAAGTTGCACAGGCTTATCTCAACAAGAAAGATTCCAAGAATGCGATTAAATTCTTCCAGCTTGCGGTGGATTTGAATCCTGACGCGGGAGTTTCTTACGGCTATTTGGGCGCGGCCAAAATCGACAGCGGCGACATGAGCGGAATCCAAGATCTTGAAAAAGCGCTGGCCAGCAAATATCCATACAGCCCTCGCGAGACGGACTATCAAATATTGCTCAATGCGTATATAAAAACCAACGACTACTCGCGTATTGCTTGGATATTCGAAATTCTGATTGAAAGAAATCCTAATAATCCGCAGTACTACGCGTCACTAGCCGCGGCTTACGCGAATCTGGGGCGGATTGAGGATGCTGCCCGGATGGCTCGGATGGCAGTTAAGGTAGATCCTTCGTTTGAGCCGGACGCGCGCGCTTTTCTAAAGAGTATCGGTAAAGAATTATAGCACTGACTCGATTTTTTCGACCATCCGGTCGAGGCTAAATTTAAATAAGACTGTCTGATGGGCTTGGATGCCCATTTCGCGCGCAGTCATCTCGTTTCCCAATATGGCGCCAATCTCCCGGCCAAGTTGATCCGCTGAAGCCGGATCAACCAGGACTCCGTTTTTTCGATCCTCGATCATTTCAGGAACTGCTCCGACGCGAGTGGCGACCACAGGAAGTTTTGCGGCCATAGCTTCAAGCAAGCTCCACGGAAATCCTTCCTTCACTGAAGGCAGGACGAATGTATCGAACCCCGGCAAATATTGGGATGCTTGCGGTACTCGGCCGAGCAGGAATGCTCGGTGGCTAAGATTGTACTTATCAATCAACTCTTCAAGCTTCGGTCTCAAGTTTCCGTCTCCGATAATGCAGACGATAGTATCTTCCGGCAATCGTCTGGCCGCCGTGATGAGATGCTCTAGTCCTTTTGATGGATAGAGGTTAGCGATCGTTCCGACGATCTTTGTAAGTTCTGGAATCTTATCTGGAATAGGGATCATTTCCATAAGCTTTGCTCGTGCTTCATCCCTAGGCAAGAGGGCGATTCGATAGGGGTCAAGGCCATTATGGATAAGTATTAAATTATTTCGCGGTTTGATGCCTATTCTTTGAGCCTGGTTAAGGTCGGATTGATTATTAACTATAATGACGTCTTTCCAGCTTGCGCTTATCCGTTCTAAAAAACGCCACAACCATCTTTGCCAGGCAGGCCATGGGTCGTTAAAGGTCCAACCCCCGATGCGATAGACGACTTTTGGGCTAACATCCCGAGATAATTTCGCCGCCAAAGAACCTACGAACCCAGCTTTAGAACTGCAGAGGAATAAGGTTTGAGGCTGGAATCGCTCGATTAAGTTTCTGATTTCAAAAACTCCTCGCACGTCTTCGATAGGCATAATATCACGCCGAAGGTGCTTTAACTTTTCCCATGGGATTCGATGTGAGTTGAGCACTACCATAAGCTCGTCATCTCCGTCCTTTCCCGCCGCTACGAGCAATTCGTATCTGGTCTCATCGAGATATGGAAGCAAAGTAGCCAAAAAACGCTGGGCGCCGCCCATTTCGGATTGAGTAATGACGAACAATACCCTCTTTTTGAGGCCTTCGGGCGCCCTGCCGAATGGATTGATTTCATCGGCCATTTGTGGCAAAATTATCACAAAATGCCTCAAAAATCCACTGTTTTGATATTTACCACAGCCTACCGGCCTTTTATCGGCGGTTCCGAGATCGCCATCGAAGAAATCGTTCGGCGCTTGCCGAATGTTTTTTTTGATATCCTTACGCCGCGGAAACACCTGTCCCTGCCCCGAATGGAGCGATTTGAGAACGGATGCATTCATCGACTCGGCTTGGGATTGCCGATCGACAAGTTCCTCTTTCCTATATTGGGCTGGTTTGTATCGCTTCGACTAAGGCCAGCTCTCATTCATGCGTATCAGGCGTCCCATGCGGCCGGCGCGGCGTGGTTGTATAAATGGACGCATCCGAAAACCCCATTCATCCTCACGATTCAGGAAGGGAAAAATCTGAAACGCCAGTTTTTTTTGATCCGATTCTTTAGAAAATTAATTGTCCTTAGAGCAGATAGAGTTACTGCCATTAGCAGGTATTTAGCAGAGTATGTTAGGGAACTTAGGCCGAACGTGCCAGTGACGATAATTCCAAATGGCGTTGATGTCCAAAGATTTGCGGCGAATTTACCGGATCAAAAAAATATTGATGTAATTACTGTTTCCCGCTTAGTGGCTAAGAACGGTATTATGGATCTTGTTGAAGCGATTTCGATTCTAAAACAAGCAGGTCATTCGATGAGGACGCTTATCATTGGAGATGGTCCGCTGAAGAGTCAGATTCGTAGGCGCATTTCTCAATTAGGTTTAGAAAATGAGGTCATCCTTGCAGGCGAAGTCTCCAATCAGGAACTTCCTCAACAACTTGTACAAGCAAAGATATTCGTTCGGCCTTCCCATTCTGAAGGTTTAGGAATCTCATTTCTCGAAGCAATGGCCGGCGGCTTGCCCATTATTGGCACGCCAGTCGGCGGGATCCATGATTTCCTGCACGATAAGGAAACAGGGTTGATGTGCCGAGTCGGAGACCCTTCGGACCTGGCCGAAAAAATAAAGATGCTTCTGGCCGATGAGTCATTGCGGGAGCGGTTGGCCGCCGCCGGCCGTGATCTTGCCAGGACGCGCTACGACTGGCGGATGATCGCCAGCCAGATGGGAGCTATCTATCACGAATATGGAATATAAAAAGCTCAGTATCGTAATCCCGGTATACAATGAAGCCCGGACATTAGAGCGTTTAGTCCGCGCGATCGAAGCGGTGCCGCTTAGTTTGGAAAAGGAGATCATCATCGTGGACGACGGGTCTACTGATGGCAGCCGCGAGATCATGCAGCGCCTGGGCCACCGGATGATTTCTATGGAGCGAAACAGCGGCAAGGGCGCGGCCTTGCGTCGCGGTTTCAGTGCTGCCGAGGGTGACCTAATTATCATCCAGGATGCCGACCTCGAATATGATCCGAAAGAGTATCCTCTTCTAATCCAACCCATCCTTGATGGTGATGCTGATGTGGTCTATGGATCTCGGTTCATCACTGTATTTCCACGCCGAGTGTTGTATTTCTCTCATTACGTAGCCAATACACTGGTTACATTTTTATCGAACGTGTTTACCGGATTGAATCTATCGGACATGGAAACCGGATTCAAAGTGTTTACCCGGAGTGCCATGAAAGCTATCTTACCTTGTTTGACTGCTGATCGATTCGGTATTGAACCGGAACTGACGGCCCAAATCGCCAAACACCGCCTGCGGGTATACGAAGTGGGCATTTCCTATAAAGGCCGGACTTATGCCGAAGGCAAAAAAATCACCTGGCGTGACGGCGTAGCCGCAATCTGGCATATCATCAGGTATAACTTATTTGTAAGAAAATAAGTTATACCTGGAAAATTCAAAAAACAAATTACAAATAACAAACAATGACTAAAGATTCAAATTCTAAACGATATGACTTGGAAGAAAGGACTTTGGTATTTGCCAAATCAATCAACCGCTATGCTAGCTTGCTGCCTAAAAACCCAGGCAATATTGAAAATGGAAAACAGCTTATACGATCCGCCGGTTCTGTTGGAGCTAATTATATTGAAGCCAACGAGTCTTTAGGAAAGAAA
>MGJZ01000035.1:5584-6737 GCA_001794525.1 Candidatus Yanofskybacteria bacterium RIFCSPHIGHO2_02_FULL_50_12
TCTACTGAGTTGATAAAGATATTTAGTTCTATTCTGGTAAAATCGAAATGAATTTTTTAAATTTTGATTTAAATATTGTTTGTAATTTGTTATTTGTAGTTTGGGATTTATGAAAATGCAAAGCATTTTAATTTGTGCTGGTATTTTCTGGCCGGAAATCGGAGGTCCGGCTTCGTACGCGAAAACTCTGGCATCCAAACTTGCCTCTTCCTGGCCGGTAACCGTGCTCACCTATTCGTCAGTCCGCCGCTCAAACGATGCCGATTTGCCGTTCGCGGTGGTGCGGGTATGGTCGGGCTGGCCCAAAGGGCTGCGCCATCTGATATATTTTTTGCAAGCCTTTAGGTTGACTAGGCGTCATCAGATTGTATTTTCAATGAATGCGGTAAGTGCAGGTTTACCAGCACGGTTTGCGTCCCGAATGTTCAAGCGTAAATTCGCCGTGAAGATTGTAGGCGACGCCGCCTGGGAACGGGCAATTAATAATGGAACCACTTCGCTTTTGATCAATGATTTTCAAAAATCAAAACGTCCCGGTGGATTGATCGGATTGCTTCATTGGACTCAATTCCAAGTCTGCAAGGGCGCTCATCACATCATCGTTCCCTCGAAGTATCTTTCAGGCATTGTTGCCGGATGGGGCATTCCGGCCGAAAAAATAACCGTTATTTACAATGGTACCGATTTTGTTCCTTCGACGCTATCTAAAGAGGAAGCTAGGAAAAAATTAGGCATCAGCGGCAATATAATTCTTTCGATTGGCCGGCTGGTGCCTTGGAAGGGATTCCGGATGCTGATCAAGATTATGCCTAAACTGGGCGAGATCAACCAATTTTTCAGTCTTATTATCGTCGGTTCCGGCCCTGATCGGAGAAATCTAGAATTGATGATCCGCAATTTGGGTTTAGACCGGAAAGTCAGGCTGGCGGGCAAAGCCAGTCATTCGGAACTAGCGGATTATTTGGCCGCCGCGGATCTGTTCGTACTTAATACCGGCTATGAAGGATTTTCTCACCAAATTCTTGAAGTTATGGCCGCCGGCGTCCCACTCATCACCACAAATGCCGGAGGCAATGTCGAAGTCATCCGCCAGAGCGAGAATGGCCTGATGATTAAATATAATGATGAGTTCAATCTGATCGAAGCGATTCGA
>MGJZ01000035.1:6759-18530 GCA_001794525.1 Candidatus Yanofskybacteria bacterium RIFCSPHIGHO2_02_FULL_50_12
TTCAGGAACGGTTGGTCGAAGAGGCGGAAAAAACAGTCAAAGAGTTCGCACCAGAGCGTATGTTCAACGAAACAATTTCACTTCTGGAACATGTCTAAACTGCTCATGGTCACCGGATTGGGGAGCGCGAAAGATCTTGCGACCGGCAAACGCGGCGCCTTTTATAATACCTTGGAAGAGTTTCATCAATATTGGGATCGCGTCGACATTATATCCCCTAAAGTGTTGGCCGGAGCGGGCCACCCCGCTGGGGTTAAAGTCTTTGATAATGTATTTGTGCATACATCGCCGTGGCCGCTCATATTCCATCCGATCTGGTTCATTAAAAAGGGGCTGGCGCTGCATCGAGTCCAGCACTTTGATTTGATGACTGTCCAGGAATTCCCTCCTTTTTATAATGGCATCGGTGGCTGGCTGCTTTCACTGCTCGGTCGGATTCCGTACGTGCTGGAAGTGATGCATGTCCCGGGACATCCCCGGGCGGCAAATTTAAAGGAATGGATCTATAAAAAACTTTCAGAGGCATTTTTGGATTTTGACGCGGCAAGCGCGAAGGCGGTGCGGGTTATTAATCAAACGGAGATGTCCGAGTTCCTTATTCGCGCCGGCCTGCCACAAAAGAAACTTTTATATATTCCGGCAAATTATATTGATTTAGATATCTTCAAGCCTTCGGACTTGCCCAAAAAATACGATCTTATCTTCGTCGGCCGCCTCGTGGAAAACAAAGGAATCAATTTATTGCTGGAAGCAATACAATTATCAATTATCAATTATCAATTTCCAATGAAGTGTCTGATTGTTGGGGACGGACCTTTGAAGAAAGATTGTGAACTGAAAATTGATAATTGGAAAATGAGTGATCACATCACGCTGCATGGTTGGGCGAAGGATTCACGCGAAATAGCCGCTCTCATGAATCGATCGAAGATTTTGGTGATGCCATCCTACAATGAAGGCGGTCCACGGGTAGTTCTGGAGGCGATGGCCTGCGGGCTGCCGGTTCTAGCGACCCGGGTTGGCATCGTGCCCGATGTGATTCGTAATGAGGAAACCGGATATATCATCGACTGGGATGCTGCCGATATTACTGCCAAGGCTCGATTGCTGCTTGAGGGCGATGCCTATAGGCGCTTTGTCCCTCACTGTCTGTCGATGGCGAAGCCATTTGAGCGGGAAGCAGCGATCAAGCAGTATGCCAATGTATTACAAAAAATATTGAGTTGACTTATCAACAGTTAACCATTGTAATAGCCAAAACCTCGGCCTATAATAAACCATGTATGAATAAAGCTTTAAGGATCTCTATTTTAGTTATAGCGTCTTTGTTTCTAGCCGGGGCGGCCAATGCGGCAAGTACCATCGGTACCAACATAACCACCACCGGAAGTCTCACGGTAACAACCGGCTCCAGTACTGCCGTATTGTTCCAAAATGCTGCCGGTACCGTGAATAGCCTCGTGGTAGACACGGCTAATACTCGGGTCGGCGTCGGCACTGCGCCGGTGACCACCTTTGAAGTTCAGGGTACTGCTTCCGCGTCGTATTTCTTGACTGGCAACACGATTCAAGTCGGAGGCTATGCCTCAGCCGCTTATTCACGGTTTGGAACTGCAACCACTACTCATGGCGGCACGATAACTGGAGCGAACGATCTCCTTATTTCTGGTGGCCTTGAAATAAATGGCTCAACCGCATTTGACGGCCTTGCCCGGTTTGACGCTGGTGCGTCGGTAACGACTAACTTTGAGGTGGTTGGCAATAAACGATTCAGTATTAATGGTGGCGGAGAAACGGATACCACCTTGGAAGTCGGCGGTACGGCATCAGTATCGTCGGTGTTCGCGATATCTAATCTTGTAGCCGGTTCCAATACCGCCAGCTCTAGCTCTGTGTATGTTGCCGAGTTCGTCACCACCGGAACGACAAGTGTTTTGTTCGGTGGTTCGTCTTCAACTCTCGGTACTTGCCTGCAATTGAAAAACACAGCCGGCCAGCCGGTCTATGCGAGGATTTACGGCACCACTTGGACGGTCAATGCCGTTAAATGTCATCCATAATTAATTGGAATATGGGTCAACGCAACCATGTTCCAATCATCATAGCGGGCGGTTTCGGGGTTTTGGGTTTAATCCTCGGAGCGGTCTGCATGCTATACTTTACTGGCTTTTTCAGATATGACCGCTACGCTGAGGAAGATTTCATTGACACTTCAACCTATCAAGCCGTATTTTTGACAAATGATCAGATATACTTTGGATATTTGAAGGATATCGGACCAGATTACCTTATTTTATCTGATGTTCATTATGTAAAAATAAATGAATCTGGTAATGGCCAACTGGTTAAGTTGGGCCAAATCGAACCCCATGGTCCTGAAGACGGGATGATTATAAATCAAGATCAAGTATTGTTCTGGGAGAACTTAAAGCCGGATTCCCAAGTGGTTAGAAGTATCCGGAGTGGGCAGGAGAGATAAAAAACGCGATCCTCTATGGATAAAAAACCATTTTTTTCATTAATAATCTTCAGCTTCGCTTTTTTGGGGATGTTTTTGTTTAATTCTGTTCTTGCGGCAGACATTACTTTTTCACAAGATACCACCGTTGAACTTAATGACGTAAACTTTACGATTGTCGGTGGTTCTAATGTCGATCAGGTGGCGACCAGCGGCGGCACTATTACCATTTTGATATCGGCGGGCCAACGACTTATTTTTGAATCCCCTGACAGGAAAAGTTTAACCAATAATAGCAGCATCGATTGGAGTTGCTCCAGCACTAAGTCATCAATCACTGTTGAGTTTCCAACCACTGCAACCCAAAAAACGGTAACCATCACCCCCGGTTCTACCTGTGGCTCGGGTACTTCAGGTGGGGGAGGGGGTCCAAGCGGTGGAGGAGGCGGCGGAGCGGCTCCAGCATCCACACCGGCCCCGACACCCACATCTATTCCAGTAAGTAAATCCACGCCTGTTTCACGAGGCTTTGTCAGTTTGACAGGGTTAAGCCTAAAAGAGGGGGATGTCATCAGTGCCGCTGGTTCAAGCGATCCAGATATTTACATTGTTAATACTTGGGGCTATAAGAGGTTGTTTTTAAACCCGGTGATTTTTAACTTCTATGGCCATCTGGGGGGATTCAGTAAAGTTAAAAACACGGTATCCTCAACGAGGGATACCCTGGTAACTTCGGGTCTTTTCAGAAATTGTGAAACAAATGACCAGAAGGTGTATGGAGTAGAAAGTACCGGCGAGGATACCGGCATGTTGCATTGGGTGAATACCACCGGCGACCAAGCTGTCGCTGACGACCCGGATTTCTTTAAGAAAGTTTTCTGCATCAATACCAGTGAATTTAACTGGTATCCCAAGGGTGCCGCCTACACTTCCGTCAATCAGATCCCATCATACATACGAACTGGTGCTATGAGTGGGCCAGCCACATCATCTGTTTCAAGTAAGGTTAAAGTCGCAAGCACAGTCGATTGGCTCAACATCAGAGAGAGTGCTTCGACAAGTGCGAAAATTATCAGCAAGGCACTGCCTGGAGAAGAATACGAATTTTCCGCGAAAAACAGCGGTTGGTACAGTCTCAAGAAAAATGGTGTCCTGTGGGGCTGGGCATCGGGCGATTACCTCACGGAACTCTAACAATTAAATCAATCAAAAGGCCGCATAAATGCGGTTTTTTTGATTGATTTAATGGCAATTTTATTGTATTATAACTGGATGAGAAATTTGCTCGTTATTACTCAGCGGGTTGATGAAGAAGACGATCTTCTCGGTTTTTTTGTGGATTGGATCAGAGAATTCGCCAAGCATTTCGACCGGGTATCAGTAATCACGCTCGCAAAGGGCAAGTTCGATCTACCCGCGAATGTAGAGGTATTTTCTTTGGGCAAGGAAAAAGGCCGATCTAAAATCCTCTGGCCCATTATTTTCTATTGGAGGCTGCTTCAGTCTTTACCGAGAGCGCGAGGCATGTTTGCCCATATGTCTCCGGCCTTTGCGATCGCGGCCTGGCCGCTCACCGCGCTGTTCGGTAAAAAGCTGGTATTGTGGTATCTCCACCGCTCGGTAACTTTAAAATTAAGGATTGCCGCCCGATTGTGCCATACCATCGCCACTGCCTCGCTCGAAAGCCTGAACCTGAAAAGCGACAAAATTGTTGAAGTGGGGCACGGTATCAATGTAAACCGTTTCAGATCTGATCGTATATGGGATCGCTCGCATGATATCTTGCGTGTTATTTCCGTTGGGAGGCTTTCGAAAATAAAAAATTACGAAACGCTGATTCGTGCAGTCTATACTTTGAAAAATAACGGTATAAACCTCCAGGCAGAAATTATCGGCCAGCCGGTCATGGCTCCTGACTTTGAATACACCAAAAGCTTGAATCAATTGGTAAGTGAATTAAACCTCGATCAGACGGTTAAGTTTTCGGGCCTCATTCCCTATGATAGAATAGCCGAATGCTATAAAAAGGCCGATGTTGCGATAAATCTTGCGCCGTCGGGAGGAATCGATAAGGCAGTGCTTGAAGCCATGGCCAGCGGCAATCTCATCCTTGTTTCAAATGAAGCATTCAGAAGGTATTTGGGCGGTTATGCTTCCTCGTTAATCTTTAAACATGACGATCCTGTTGATTTAGCTGAAAAGCTGATAGCTCTGCATGCTTTGCCGGCCTTAGAAAAAGAGAAGATAAGCAGATTTTTAATTGAACAAGTTTCACAGAACCACAATCTTTCATCGCTAATTCCAAAATTGGCCGCATTGATATGAATCTGATTAAAAAATTAAAAACCCATTTTTGGCGAGTTAAAATGGTATGGCGCATCCATGGCTTGAAAGCGGCGTTAGGCCTATACGTCGCTAAAACTCCGATATTGAATAGCATTCTGAAACGGATATTCGGAAGGATTCTGATTCGCACCAAAGTTTTAGGCAGCGTTATGTATTTGAATATTTTTGATGAGGGTCTTCATCGCAAACTTCTCCTGAAAGGGATTCGGGAGATTTCTCACGTGAATCAGATCAGAAACAATGTTAAAGAAGGAATGATTGGAATCGAGTTGGGCGCCAATGTGGGTTATTTCGCGCTCTTGGGCGCGCGTTTAGTCGGTCCGTCGGGTAAAATATATTGCATTGAGCCGGAACTGAGAAATCTGTCCCTGCTTAAGAAGAACGTCGCGGCTAACGGATTCGAGGATCGGATGAAGGTTTTTCGATATATTGTCGGCGATCATGACGGCATGGATAAATTGTTCCTGTCTGAATACGGCAATACGCATACAATGTCTCCGGTCCGAGGCAAGCACGGCGCGGTCGAAACGCCGATGATCACGATAGACACTTTTCTTGAGCAAAACCAGATCAAGCCGGGGGACGTTGATTTCATCAGGATGGATATTGAGGGATATGAGGTAATTGCCTTTAAGGGCATGGAAAAGTTATTTGCCGCCAACCCGAAACTGAAAATATTTATGGAATTCCACCCTTCGTATTATCCGGAATGGGGCTGGAACTATGAAAAGCTGCTGCGCTATCTGGAGGGACACGGCTTCAAAGTCAGAGAAGTCGCCCAAGATCGCGAATTGGACGAGCAGGGAAACATCTGCCCGGTGATATTAAAGAATCCCACGGTCGAGGAGATTCTGGAAATGGAAAGGAAAACAGCCGGCGACGGCGGCCAAGCTTTTTTAGAGAAAGTCACCTCATAGCATGAAGATAATCCTCGTCGGCTATCCTTCGGCATTCAACCTCCAGATCAAGGAGGCTTTTGAACACATGGGCCTGGAAGTCCTGCTGGTAAATGAGCGGGCCAACAGATTAGTGCCGGGTTTTTTGCAGGGTAGCCGGTTCCTATGGCAGGCGGTAAAAAAGTTCACCTTCTTTAAGGAGTGGAATAACCGCCGTTTTGGCCATATACTCGTCGAGTTGTGCAGGCAGACGAAACCTGACGTGTTTTTTACAACCAAAGGCACGACGATAAAACCGGAGACGGTAGAAACAATTAAATCCTTGGGCATAACCACGGCGAATTGGTTTCCGGAGAATATTTACAACGAGCCGTATCTTAGTTGGTTTTGAAAGACCGCGAAGCATTATGACTTCTTTTTTACGTTCGATTCTTCCGTCATAGAACGGTTCCCCGAATACGGTAATCTGCATTATCTGCCTTTCGCGGTTGACCTGAAGCCTTTTGAAAAAGTTAAAATCAGCGAAGAAGATCGTCAGCGATATTCCTGCGATATCTGCTTTGTGGGGGCAAAATATCCTGAACGGGAAGAGCTTTTAACTTCGGTCAAAGATCTGAATATTAAAATTTACGGCTGGAAAGATTGGGAATCTTCCCCGCTGGCGTCTTATTATCATGGTCCGCTTAATCTTGCGGAGTCAGTTAAAGCATATCGGTGTGCCAAAATCTGCTTGAACACCAATATCAATCCGCCAATTAATGGCGTCAATGCAAAAACTTTCGAAATCGCTGCGGCGGGGGGATTCCAGCTGTCCGACTATCGAAAAGACATCGATGGCTTATTTGAAGTCGGCAAGGAAATAGAGATATTTCATGATCCACTTCAATTCAGAGAGAAAGTTGAATTTTATTTGAAAAACACAGACTTACGTGAGCAAATCGCGGCGGCGGCCCAAAGCCGGGTTATGAAAGATCACACGATGGGCAAGAGAGTCCGGGAAATCTTAAATATCGTAAGATGAAAGTATGTTATTTCGGCTGGTACAATCTCAAGGATCCGCGGAACGTAGTGCTTATTGAAGGACTCCGCAAAAACGGAGTCGAAGTCATCGAGTGCCACGATACCTCTCCAGGCTTACGGAAGTTTTTCAAACTATTTTTTAAGCATTGGAAAATCCGCAACTCATACGACGCTATGGTTGTTGGTTTCTTGGGCCAGCTAGCGATGCCTTTGGCGGTTCTGGTAAATTCACCGCTCATTTCATTTCGACGTTCAAAACCAATTGTTTTTGATGCATTCTTGTCCAATTACGATACTAATGTTTTAAGTCGCCAGCGGGTCAAGAAAGGTAGTCCAAAGGCGATCTACTATTGGCTGCTTGATTGGTTCTCAATGCGCTTGGGCGATGTTCTTTTATTTGATACTCAAGAGCATATCAATTATGTATCTAAAGAATTTGGATTAAAAAATAAAAGTCGGATCAAGAGAATATTCGTAGGCTGGCGGGAAGATGTATTCCAGCCGAAGCCGAAAACACGAACTGACAACGAATTTCAAGTCATTTTCCACGGCACATTTATCCGTTCGCAAGGCATTGAATTCATCCTGCAAGCGGCTAAAAATCTCGAAAGCCATTCTGACATCAAGTTTATCCTCATCGGAAATGGCCAAGTCGGCGAGGAAATGTTCGCTTTGGCCAAATCTTTGGAGTTAAAAAATGTCGAGTTCCCAGGATTTATACCCCTTACTGATATTGCGGATCGGGTAGCACAGGCTGATCTGTGCCTGGGATTATTCGGAACCGCCGGCCGCATCCAGCGGGTCATTCCCACTAAAGTGTTCGAATGCGCGGCGATGTGCAGGCCGGTGATTACCGCCGATGCACCGGCGGTGCGAGAATTGTTTGATGATGAGGATGTGGCTTTCGTGCCGCCTGGAGACCCGGCGGCTCTCACTGCCGCAATTCTGAGCCTCAAAGCTGATCCGGATCTGCGGGAGCGCATGGCCGAAAATTCCTATCGCAAACTGGTTGCTAATTGTTCTACAATCGGTGCCGGCCGCCAGCTTAAAGAGCTCATTCAAAGCTTGATCGGTAAAAAGAGGATCTAAGACCCTAGCTGTTTACTTTTCTTCATTTTAGCGGTATTGTACATACCGCTATTTCATGTCTACCCATAACAAAAAAATGAAGGTTTTGGTCGTGGGCGGCGCCGGCTATATCGGCGGCTCGGTCACGGATATCCTGCAAGAACGGGGAATCCCATTTACCGTCTACGACAATTTGCTGTACGAACATCACTACCTCAAGCCGGTTGATTTTGTGTTCGGTGATGTTAGAGACACCAAGAAACTCAAGAAACTTTTACCGAAATATAGCCATATTATCTGGCTAGCGGCAGTCGTTGGGGATGCCGCCTGCCAAGTCCGGCCGAGTCTGACGGCCGAGGTTAATCGGGATGCAGTGGAATGGCTAAGCAAGAATTTCCGAGGTCGGATCGTATTTACGTCGACTTGTTCAGTGTATGGCGAAAATATTAATGAAGCGAAAGAAACTACAAAACCAAAACCCCTTTCACTCTATGCTAGAACAAAGATCGAGGCTGAAAATTTTTTAAAAGGAAAAGACGCGGTTATCTTACGATTAGGCACCGTATTTGGTGTCTCGGACAGTTATTCCCGCCTGCGCATGGATCTTGCGGTTAATTATATGACCGCTAGCGCCGCAACTAAAGGCAAGCTTTCCATTTACGGAGGCAGTCAATGGCGACCTTTCATCCATGTCTATAATGTCGCCGAAGCGATTGTTAACACACTTTTCACTCAGAAATCCGGGGTCTATAATGTTGCCGCGCTCAACTATAAAATAAAAGATCTCGGCAAAGAGATCGCGTCGATAACCAAATGCAAGATAGAATATGTGAAATCGAAGTCGAAAGATGAGCGGAATTATCATATCAGCACTAAAAAAGCTGAACGATCGGGACTTTTAAAGTTCAAGAAATTACTGGATGTGCCCTATGGCGTCCAACAGATCAGCTCGCTTATCGGTTCCGGTAAGATAAAATTCGCCGATTCTGATGTATATTTCAATGAGCGGCATATCATCAATTTAAACAATGAAAACCGCTTTAAATAAACCGCAGATTATCGAGGGCGGCCTGGCGGTTGACGATCGCGGTCAGCTTTCATTCGCTAATAACTTTGACTTCAAGGGCGTGAAGCGATTTTACATGGTCGAAAATTTTTCGACGGACACCATTCGGGCGTTTCATGGCCATCTGAAAGAGGTTAAATATGTCTTCGTAGTTTCGGGCTCGGCCATCGTGGCCGCTGTGGAATTGGACAATATTAAGAAACCGAGCAAGAAGAATTCAGTGCATCGCTATGTATTGTCCGCACGTAAACCCACTATCCTATATGTGCCGGCCGGGTATGCCAATGGATTCAAGGCGCTGGAGCCGGATACAAAAATTATCTTCTTTTCCACTTCAACAATGGAAGAGTCTAAGGGTGATGACTTCAGATTTCCGGCTGATTATTGGGGCGCTAACGTTTGGCATGTCGAGAATCGTTAATATATGAAAAAAGTACTCATCCTTGGGGCCACCGGTATGTTGGGCAATGCCCTCTATCGAGAACTCAAAGACAACTATTCGCTTGTCTTAGCCGTTCGTAATCCGGCCAAGATTGACTTACTTGAAAAGGCTCACGGAGGAACTGAAAATCATCGGAGCGTGGAGTTTGATGCGACTAAAGTTTATGAGGACTATCTCAATAAGAAAGGCCACCCCGGCGAGTATTATTCTGCTTTTTTGTCTCATATTGGCCCAGTTGACTACGTAATCAATGCAGCGGGAGTGACCATCCCTTTTTCGCTTAAGGATCCGGCGATGACCCTATTTATAAATGGAGCTCTCCCACACATTCTCTCGCGGACATTCGGAGAAAAGTTAATTCATGTCACCACTGATTGTGCATTTAGCGGCGCCGAGGGATATCCCTATCACGAGAACTCACCGAAGACGCCGGTAGATCTCTACGGCAAATCAAAAAGCTTAGGGGAGCCTGAAGCCTCGCTGACGCTTCGTACTTCGATCATCGGCCGCGAACTGGACGGCAAAACAGGCCTGCTTGAATGGTTTCTTCAACAAGAGGGCAAAGAGATTACCGGGTTCAGCAATCATTTCTGGAATGGCTTGACCACTAAAGAATTCGCCAAAGTTTGCAACCAAATTATACAGCATCCCGAACGTTATCCTAGAACGGGCCTGTATCACATATTCTCCAATCCAGTTTCCAAGCTAGAGATGTTAAATGCTTTTAAAGAAAAATTCGGAGTGAACTGTACTATCAAGGACAATCCGGGACCTAAACTTAACCGCACTCTCGCTACGGTCAAGGAGATGAATTCATTACTGGGGATACTTTCTTTTAAAGAGATGGTCAGTGAGCTATGATTCATGCTCGATATAACTCCATTCGTCAAAGCTCCGAAAAACAAGCAGCAGTTGTCTTTTTTGCGGAGGAAATACTATAACGGCATCATCCGGCTACTTGGCTGGTATAACACATGGTTCAGCCGGCCAGCTCCGGTTAAGAATACGGATCTCCCTGAACTGAATGAAGTTCGGCGTCGGGCTGCAACAAGAACCGATATCAACGATCATTTGGAAGCGATATTCCTCGAATCCCTTTCAGTTTGGCCAAAGGTGATCGTGGAACTGGGTATCGGTCCCGGCGAGAGTACATTTGTGTTTGAAAGAGTCGTTCGATTATGCGGATCGAAATTGATCAGCGTCGATTTGGCGGACAAAGCGGCCACTGCCACCTCGTGGCCCGCGTGGAATTTCGTGCAGGCCGATGATATCGAATTTGCAGGCCGATTCAAGGAATGGGCAAAGGAAAAAGGCATCGATCCTTTCATTGACGTTCTTTTTATCGATACGAGCCATCAGTTCGAGCATACTGTTCAAGAAATCAAGCATTGGTTCCCGTTCTTGTCCGAAACAGCAAAGGTATTTTTCCACGATACGAATACCGGCCCCATCTATCGGCGTAAGGACGGCAGTATCGGCTTATCGTATGACATTAATCGCGGGGTGATCCGGGCGCTGGAGCAGTATTTCGATAGTAAGTTTGACGAGAAAAAAGATTTCGCAGATATTCGCCGCGGTTGGATCATCAAGCATTTCGCTAATTGCAACGGTCTTACTATCTTAGAAAAACTTCGATGAACATTATGATTGCGGGGTACACGTATATCCATGACGGCTACCGCTCCACTTTCGATCATTATCCGCCAACCGACAGCTTATTCTTTTTACTGCCCAAGAAGTGGAAGGCCCGCTGGGGGGCGGCGACCTTCGTGGCCAAGCCAGCCAAAAATATTTTCACGACCGATACTTTTTTCTATCACTCCCGATACCCGATCATCAGAGGACTGTTGAAAGGCTGGATGCCCCTTTTCCCGTTCTTCCTATGGAAGCTTCGCCGCCAGCATGGCATATCTCTCGTATACACCTGTACCGAACCGACTTTGCTCACGGGTTTGTATAACGGATGTTGGTCAAAGCTGTTTGGGGTAAAACATATCCTATTTACCTGGGAAAATATCCCGTACCACTTCGGGGGGCTGAAAGGTTTTTTTCGAAAAGCGGTCCTACGTCTTAATCTGGCGGTCTCGGACGGTATCGTGTGCGGAAACAAGAAAGGCAAAGACATCTGCCAAGCGATTACCCGGAAGCCGCTCGCGGTCATTCCGCCGTTCGGACTCGATCATCGATTCTTCGCTCCGGTAAAAATCGATAAAAAGTTTATGGGGCATGATCTTGGAAATACGATAGTGTTTACCTTTGTAGGCGCGGTTGCTTTTCGAAAGGGTGTTCACCATATCATCAACGCGTTTCAGGGAGTCGCCGCCAAGATGCCCCATACCCGCCTCATATTGGCCGGCAACGACGAATACGGCCCCGAATTGGAAGATCGTATCCGCACTTCGCCGGCGCAGAATAACATTATCAAGCTGCCGTTCCTTTCCCATGAGCAATTGAGAATGCTTCTGGCTGTTTCGG